>CAJJDJ010000072.1 GCA_905182825.1 Thiotrichaceae bacterium UBA7359 | reverse complement strand
TGCAATGTTGCGACGAGTTTTTTTTATCTCACTAGGCTTGTCAAGCTGACCAGTACCTTTTCTCATACGCAAATTAAATTGGGAACGTAACTCTTCCAATAAAATATTTTGCAGCTCTTCAGCTGTCTTTTCTCTCAAATCTGCTGCTTTCATTACAGTACTGTCCTTGCAACAAAAGTTGTCTTAATCGGCAATTTGGCTGCAGCTAGTTCAAAGGCTTCTCGAGCTAAATCTTCAGGCACACCCTCCATTTCATAAAGCATTCTGCCTGGTTGGATTTGTGCCACCCAATACTCCACATTACCCTTACCTTTTCCTTGTCTAACTTCCAAAGGTTTTTTGGTTATTGGTTTGTCTGGAAAAATTCTTATCCAAACCTTTGCACCACGCTTTACTTTACGCGTTAATGCGCGTCGTGCTGCTTCTATTTGACGCGCCGTTATACGTCCTCTTCCAATAGCTTTCAAACCAAATTCACCAAAGCTTACTTTATTAGCAACAGTGGCAAGACCACGATTACGTAATTTACTTTGTTTTCTATATTTCGTTCTTTTGGGCTGTAACACGATAAATTCCTATTATTTGCTTGCTATTAACTTAAGCCTTAACTTGTTTTTTTTGTACTTTGTTTTTATTGTTTTCTTCTTTTTGACCTTCTTCTTCTAATGCTTGCTCGTGACCAAGAAAAACTTCGCCTTTAAAAATCCAGACCTTAATACCAATAATCCCGTAGGTTGTATTTGCTTCTGCTGTGCCATAATCAATATCAGCACGCAATGTATGTAGCGGCACACGTCCTTCTCGATACCATTCTGTTCGGGCGATTTCAGCTCCATTCAAGCGACCACCAACAGTAATTTTTATTCCTTGCGCACCTAAACGCATGGTATTTGTAACAGCACGCTTCATCGCGCGACGGAACATAATACGTCGTTCAATTTGTTGCGCAACACTTTCAGCAACAAGATACGCATCCAATTCCGGTTTTCGAATCTCTTCAACACTAACATGCGCAGGAACGTCCATCATTTTTGAAATTTCCAAACGAAGCCGCTCAATATCTTCGCCTTTTTTACCAATCACAATACCTGGTCGAGCTGTATGAATAATCACACGAGCATTACCTGCAGGCCTTTCAATCTGAATTCGACTGACTGAGGCATTAGCTAGTTTTTTTCGCACATATTCTCTAACCTTCAAATCCGCATGTAAATACTTAGCATAATCCTTGTTATCTGCATACCAAGTTGATGTCCAGTCTTTAATAATGCCGAGGCGTATCCCCGTTGGATGTACTTTTTGACCCATTATTTATTAGTCTCCGTTTCAGATACCGTCACTATGAGATGACTAGTCCTCTTTATAATTCTATCGGCACGACCTCGCGCACGTGGACGTAAGCGTTTCATTGTCGGACCTTGATTTACTTGTATTTCACTAACTCTAAGCTCGTCAATGTCGGCACCATCATTATTCTCAGCATTAGCAATCGCAGACTCAAGTACCTTTTTAATAATATCCGCACCTTTCTTGTTACTAAATGCGAGTAAATTAATTGCACGACTAACCGCCAAGCCACGAATTTGATCTGCTACCAGACGCAATTTTTGCGGTGACGAATGAGTAAATTTTAATGTTGCTGAAGTTGCCATATTTTTTTTCTAATAATTAAGATTTTCTATCTGCAATGTGCCCACGAAAAGTACGTGTTAGCGCAAACTCACCTAATTTATGTCCCACCATATTTTCAGAGATATAAATAGGCATGTGAACACGACCATTGTGAACACCTATGGTCAAACCAACCATGTCAGGTATTACCATGGAACGACGAGACCAAGTTTTGATTGGTCGTTTATCATTACTTTCTTTTGCTATTTTCACTTTTTTTATAAGGTGATGGTCAATAAAAGGACCTTTTTTAATTGAACGTGGCACGTGTGTTCCTCTAGTTTATTTTCGTTTACGAACAATTAATTTATCTGTTCGTTTATTCTTTCTTGTCTTAAAGCCTTTTGTTGGTGTTCCCCAAGGACTTACAGGATGACGTCCACCGGAAGTACGACCTTCACCACCCCCATGAGGATGATCAACTGGGTTCATTGCCACACCCCTAACAGTAGGACGAATACCTCTCCAGCGTTTTGCACCGGCTTTACCTAATGAACGTAGCGAATGTTCACCATTGCTTACTTCTCCAACCGTTGCTCGACAATCTGCTAAAACTTTTCGCATTTCACCAGAACGTAATCTCAAGGTTGCATGTTGACCTTCCTTTGCAACCAACTGAACTGAAGCACCTGCACTTCGAGCTATTTGAGCGCCTTTTCCTGGCTTTAATTCTATGCAGTGAACTGTTGTACCCAGTGGAATGTTACGTAAAGGCATACAATTACCCACCTGAATTCCTGATTCAGTTCCCGACATAACAAGACTTCCTTTTTTAACTCCATTCGGAGCAATAATGTAACGTCTTTCACCGTCAACATAGAGCAATAATGCAATATGAGCAGTTCTATTCGGATCGTACTCAATACGTTCTATTTTTGCTTGAACTCCATCTTTATTACGTTTGAAATCAATTATACGATAACGTTGTTTTGAACCACCACCACGATGACGAACAGTAATACGGCCATTATTATTACGACCTGAATGTTTTTTTTGACTCTCCAACAATGGCTCATAAGGCTTGCCTTTATGTAGCTCAGGGCTAACAACCTTAACCATTGAGCGGCGACCCGGAGATGTCGGTCTTGGTTTAACTAATGCCATAATATATACCTATTAAGCGCCCATGAAATCTATGTCAAAACCAGACTTTAATTTGACATAGGCTTTTTTCCAGTTAACACGCTGTCCTAGTCTACGTGCGAACATTTTTTTCTTTCCTTTTACATTCATCACTTGAACTGAGACCACTTCAGCACCATCAAACATGAGTTCAACAGCTTGTTTAATTTCAGGTTTAGTAGCTTCCCTTGCAACTTTAAACACATATTGATTATATGCTTCGCCAATTAGCGTCGACTTTTCAGTGACACGCGGCTCGAGTAAAATTGTCATTAATTTTTCCTGATTCATGATAACCATGCCTCAACTTTCTCAATAGCAGCTTGTGTCATTAATACTTTGTCAAAACCAATCAATGAATACGGATCAATTTCATTAGTATCAATCACATCAACTTTTGGGATATTCCTTACACCCAGATAAAGATTCTCATTTAATTCTTCAGTCACGATCAAAACATCATCAAGATTAAGACTTGCCAACTTATCTTTGATCAATTTTGTTTTTGATTCATTCACATTGAATTCATCGACACAGATGAAACGTTCTTGTCGGATAAGCTCGGAGATAATAGATCGCATCGCTGCTCTATACATTTTTTTATTAAGTTTTTTACTATGGTCTTTTGGTTTAGCAGCAAAAGTTATACCACCACCACGCCATATGGGACTACGAATTGTACCTGCTCGTGCTCGACCGGTTCCTTTTTGTGCAAACGGCTTTCTACCACCGCCACGAACTTCAGCACGAGTTTTTTGTGCCTTAGTACCTAAACGTGCGCCAGCCAAGTACGAGGTCAACACCTGATGTATCAGTGGCTCATTAAACTCGACAGAAAAAACACTGTCAGCAACATTCATGATGCCTTTTTCCCCACTGTCTGATTTTTGAATCGTAAGTTGCATTTTTACTGTCTTATCCTTTGATATTCTTTTTGTGTGTCTTTAAAGAAGGTTTAACTACAACCTTACCGCCCTTAACCGAGGGTACTGAACCCTTAATTAAAAGTAGATTTCGAACACTATCAACACGAACTATTTCAAGGTTTTGAGTCGTGCGCTGGACATTTCCTAAATGACCTGCCATTTTCTTTCCTTTAAAAACACGTCCTGGAGTTTGACATTGCCCTATAGACCCCGGCGCACGATGAGACAATGAATTACCATGCGTATTGCGTTGATGACTGAAATTATGCCGCTTTATCACACCCGCAAAACCTTTACCATTCGTGGTCCCGGTCACATCGACTTTTTGACCAGCTTCAAAAATATCAACCTTTATCTCTGCACCGGCAGTATACTGTTGAAGCTCATCATTACTAACCCTATATTCCAAAAGTCCCTCGCCAGTTTCAATGTTGGCTTTAGCATTATTGCCAGCTTCTGATTTAGTCGAAGCAGACATTTTTTTTATTCCCCAGGATACTTGCACAGCTGTGTAGCCATTTGTTTCTCGTGTTTTCAAACTAGCAACATGATTAGGAGTTACTTCTACTACGGTTACAGGCACAGAATGTCCTTCTTCGGTGAACACACGTGTCATACCACGTTTTCGACCTACTATTCCTATTGTCATTGTTTTATCCGCCAGTCTCTATCAGTTAAGTTTAATCTGAACGTCAACGCCTGCTGCCAAATCAAGTTTCATTAGCGCATCAACAGTTTTATCTGTTGGGTTAACAATGTCCATTAAACGTTTGTGCGTACGAATCTCATATTGATCACGCGCATCTTTATTAACGTGTGGTGAAATTAAAACTGTAAAACGTTCTTTTTTTGTCGGCAAAGGTATAGGACCCTTAATTTGAGCACCCGTACGTCGTGCTGTTTCGACAATCTCTTTAGTAGATTGATCAATCAGTCGATGATCAAAAGCCTTGAGACGAATCCTGATTATTTGTTGTTCAGCCATTTAATATTTACTCAATAATTTTAGAAACGACGCCAGCACCTACCGTGCGACCCCCTTCTCGTATTGCAAAACGTAAGCCCTCTTCCATCGCAATGGGGTTAATCAACTTAACCGTCACCTTGATGTTGTCCCCC
>CAJJDJ010000071.1 GCA_905182825.1 Thiotrichaceae bacterium UBA7359 | reverse complement strand
AGGTCAATTTAGCCCGCTTTTCTTCAAAACGACCATCAAACTCTTCTTTCAGTGCACCTATTTGCTCCGCTGCTAGTTCTAATTGATGATTTGCATCATCATTCTTTAAACGAATTTCAAACCACTTATCACGTGAGGTCTCTTCAAGATATTCCTTTGTGATTTTGTCACCCGCTTTCAAACTAGATGGACCACCTGTTGCTATTTTACTTGTTAAGAGTTTACACACGCGTTGATAAACACCATCTTCCATTATTCGAAGCTGATCATTTAAATCTTTTCTAACGCTATCCAATTCAGACTCTTCAATTTCATTAGCACGTGCATCCTTTTCAACACCATCACGAGTAAAGACTTGAACATCAATTACAGTACCATTCATCCCCGATGGCACTCTTAACGAAGTGTCTTTAACATCAGATGCTTTTTCACCAAAGATAGCTCTGAGAAGTTTTTCCTCTGGTGTTAATTGTGTTTCACCCTTAGGCGTCACTTTACCAACCAAAATATCACCCACATTTACCTCAGCGCCGATATAAACAATTCCAGACTCGTCCAGTTTATTCAGAGCGCTCTCACTAACATTAGGGATATCAGATGACACTTCTTCTGAACCTAATTTTGTATCTCTTGCAACACAGGTTAACTCTTGAATATGAATTGATGTAAAACGATCGTCTTTTACTAACCTTTCAGAGAGCAAAATAGAATCCTCAAAGTTATATCCATTCCATGGCATGAATGCGACCATCATGTTTTGACCCAAGGCTAATTCACCCATATCGGTTGAAGGACCATCAGCTAGAACATCACCTTTGGCAACTTGGTCACCTGGCTTCACCAATGGTTTTTGATTAATACAAGTATTTTGATTTGAGCGTGTATATTTGGTCAGGTTATAGATCTCGACACCTGGTTCACCCGGAATAACTTCGTCATCATTAACTCGAACAACAATTCGACTCGCATCAACAGAATCAACAATACCACCTCGTTCAGAGATAACAGTCACACCCGAATCAATCGCAACTCTTCGTTCCATACCAGTACCGACCAATGGCTTATCAGTTCTTAAAGTCGGAACTGCTTGGCGTTGCATATTTGAACCCATCAATGCTCGATTCGCATCATCATGTTCTAGAAAAGGAATCATTGACGCTGCAACCGAAACAATTTGCCTCGGTGAAACATCCATATAATTCACTTTATCTGGTGTAGACATGGCAAATTCATTACGATGCCTACAAGAGACTAATTCATCTATTAGCTTATCTTTAGCATCGATTGTGGCACTAGCCTGCGCAATGACAAAATCTCCTTCTTCGATAGCCGAAAGATATTCTATTTCATCGGTTACTTTTGAATTAATAACTTTGCGGTAGGGAGTTTCAAGAAATCCATAGCTATTAGTCCTTGCATAAACTGCTAGTGAATTAATCAATCCAATATTGGGCCCTTCTGGGGTCTCAATAGGACATACACGACCATAATGCGTTGG
Organism: Thiotrichaceae bacterium UBA7359; assembly: GCA_905182825.1. Lineage (GTDB taxonomy): Bacteria > Pseudomonadota > Gammaproteobacteria > Eutrophobiales > Eutrophobiaceae > UBA7359. The sequence goes on along the minus strand of CAJJDJ010000071.1, from coordinate 5,461 downwards.
ATGCACATCGCGAACTTCAAAACCAGCGCGTTCACGTGTTAAACCACCGGGTCCAAGCGCCGAAATTCGTCGCTTATGCGTAATCTCTGATAATGGGTTATTTTGATCCATGAATTGAGATAACTGGCTAGAACCAAAAAATTCTTTAATAACTGCGGAGACTGGTTTTGCATTGATAATCTCTTGAGGCATCAAACCTTCAGATTCAGCTAAACTCAATCGTTCTTTAACTGCACGTTCAACCCTGACGAGTCCAACTCTAAATTGATTCTCCGCCATTTCACCAACACTACGTATACGCCTATTACCAAGATGATCAATATCATCGATAATGCCTTTACCATTTCGAATATCTAACAAAACCTTCACAACGGCAGTAATATCATCATTTGACAGAACACCTTCACCTTCTACTTCTTTACGACCCACTCTCCTATTAAACTTCATCCGTCCTACTGCAGAGAGATCATAACGATCTGGACTGAAAAACAAATTTTTAAATAAATTTTCAGCAGCATCCTTCGTCGGTGGTTCCCCAGGACGCATCATCCGATAGATCTCTACCTGCGCTTCCAATTGATTGTTACTTGGATCATCACGTAATGTCTGTGCGATATAAGGCCCATTATCTAAATCATTGGTGTAGATAGTCTCCAGTTCAAAGTTTTTTCTCTCACCAATTTTTTCAAGAAATTCTTCCGTTATTTCTGTATTTGCAGGAAATTCTATTTCACCAGTTTCTGTATCGATTATATCCTTTGCAGTGACTTTACCCATTAAGTATTCAACTGGAACCATTAAAGTAGATAAGCTTGCTTTTTCAATTTCTCTAATATGACGCGCAGTAATTCGTCGTTCTTGTTCAACGATGACTTTGCCTTTTTTATCCGCGATATCAAATGAAGCCGTTTCACCGCGCAGACGATCTGGAACTAGTTCTAGCGTAACGCCTTTTTTTGTAAATTTAAATTTATCCGTATCAAAGAAAGTATCTAGTATTTCTTCAGTAGTATAGCCGATTGCACGCAACAAGATCGTGGCATGAATTTTACGTCGACGATCGATTCGGCAATAAACAAGATCTTTCGCATCGAACTCAAAATCCAACCAAGAACCACGGTAAGGTATAACGCGTGCTGAATAAAGTAACTTACCTGATGAATGAGTCTTACCTTTGTCATGCTCAAAAAACACACCAGGCGAACGGTGCATCTGTGAAACTATAACGCGTTCTGTACCATTTATGACGAATGTACCTGTACGAGTCATTAATGGCATCTCACCCATATAAACTTCTTGTTCTTTTATATCTTTAACGACCTTATTATTAAGCCCAGCTTCTTTATCATAAATAATAAGACGAACTTTAACACGTAAAGATGTAGCGTAGGTTAAACCCCTTAACTGACATTCTTTGACATCAAAAACAGGAACCCCTAATTTGTAACTAACATATTCTAAAGCTGCGTTACCAGAAAAACTGGCGATTGGAAAAACAGATTTAAACGCAGCTTGCAAGCCAACATCTCTTCGACCTTCAGGATTAGCGTCAACTTGTATGAACTGATTGAATGACTCGATCTGAGTCGCAACCAAATAGGGAACCTCTAAGATACTAGGACGTTTTCCGAAATCTTTACGAATGCGTCTTTTTTCAGTATAGGAATAGGCCATTACAATTCCTCATCGTTTTTGTGTGAAAGAATTCTATAGCAGAGAGAATCCCTACCTGATAATCTTTACACACATATAATTTAAACTGGGTAATATCAGTAAGCGCAAACAACCAACAGGCAACTTTTGCTGCCTGTTGATTCCGCTTTAAGTTTTTTAAACGCTTCAATTGAAATTATTTAATTTCAACAGTTGCACCAGCTTCTTCAAGCTGCTTTTTAACTTCCTCTGACTCGTCCTTGCTAACGCCTTCTTTAATAGATGCGGGTGCGCTCTCAACAAGATCTTTTGCTTCTTTCAGACCAAGGCCTGTGATTGCGCGAACTGCTTTAATAGCGGAAACCTTATTTTCTCCAAAACTGCTCATAACAACATCGAACTCTGTTTGCTCTTCAGCCGCACCAGCGTCACCGCTAGCACCAGCCGCCGCAGCTACAGCAACAGGGGCCGCCGCAGATACACCCCATTCATCTTCGAGCTCTTTGATTAGATCAACAAGTTCAAGCACAGGCATTTGACCTAATGCTTCCTTTATTTCTTCACGTGAAACTGCCATTTTAAAATCCTCCAAAAATAAATACTAAACTGATATTAAAGATTGTTGTCCTATCATGCTGCTTGTTGCTTATCACGTTGGCCAGCAAGAACTCTGGCTAACTTAGCCGGTGGTTCCGCTAACGTGCGTACAAACATACCAAGCGGTGCGGACAGTAATCCAAGTAACATAGCACGTGCTTCATCAAGCGATGGCATACTAGCCAACCTGCCGAGTTCTGAGGTATCTAAAAGATTCCCATCTAACGCAACAAGTTTTACTACTAGTTTGTCATTTTCCTTTGCAAAATCACGAACGACTCGTGCAGCACTTCCAGGTTCATCACTAGAGAATGCCAACACTAAGGGCCCGACCATGCTTTCACGCATACATTCGAATTGTGTATTTTCGAATGCACGACGCGCTAACGTGTTGCGTACCACTCTAAGATACACACCCGCTTCACGCGCAGCATTACGCAATTCAGTCATTTGAGCCACCGATAAACCATGATATTCGGCCGCGATTGCAGAAGGAGCCTGTTCCGCAACACCAGCAATCTCTTTAACAATTGCTTTTTTTGCATTTAGATTAAGACTCACTCTTCGCCTCCTGTTAAGTTAAGTATGGCTTTAATGCCATAACCTTACTAAAAAGTTTGCCTTCACTTTATACTCGGGCAAACCGGTTAACGGTGACAAACACAGAGTATTCTGTGTTTGTTGTCACACCGTCTGCGTAGGTAATTTCTAGTACATTAAGACACCCAAATAAGTGTCACCTACGGTCTTTGACGTCCTGACGGTTACCCGTCAGTCACAAAGTCTTCAGAACGTAATTAGCAAAAGACGACTAATCATATTCATTTTATTTCTTACTATATTGACAAGCTTGCTTGATCAATCAGTATGCCTGGTCCCATTGTTGTAGAGATACTTAATTTACCTAGATAAATACCTTTTGCAGAACTTGGTTTTGACTTTTGCAAATCGATTAATAGTGAATGTAAGTTTTCAATCAATGAATCAGCATCAAACGAAACCTTGCCGATGGAACAATGAATGATGCCATTCTTATCTGTACGATAACGGACTTGACCACCCTTTGCATTTTCAACAGCTTGTTTCACATCATTTGTAACCGTTCCCACTTTAGGGTTCGGCATCAAACCACGGGGACCTAACACTTTACCTAACTTCCCAACTACAGGCATTGCATCTGGTGTTGCAATCACAACTCCATAATCAATATCACCTTTCGTCATTGCTTCGGCTAAATCATCAAAACCAACTGCATCAGCACCAGCAGCCTCAGCTGCTTTTGCATTTTCACCTTGTGCAAACACGGCAACTCTGACAGTTTTACCGGTGCCCTTTGGTAATACAGTCGAACCCCGAACCTGTTGATCTGATTTACGTGCATCTATACCGAGATTTACTGCAACATCTACGGATTCATCAAACTTTACCGATGAAATATTTTTTAATAATTCCAAAGCATCTTTCACCAGATAATATCTACCTGTTTCGATCTTGTCTTTATATGATTTTATTCGTTTAGTTATTTTTGCCATGACTAGACCACTCCCTCAGTATCTATACCCATGCTACGAGCAGTACCGGCAATGGTTCTAACAGCAGCATCTAGATCTGCCGCAGTCAAATCAGCATCTTTATTCTTTGCAATCTCTTCTAACTGAGCACGAGTAACCTTACCAACTTTATTACTATTTGGTGTGCCACTACCGCTTTTAATACCCACTGCTTTTTTCAATAGAATTGCGGCTGGTGTAGTTTTACTAACAAAAGTAAAACTTTTATCGGCATACACTGTAATAATAACTGGAACAGCTATCCCTGGCTCCAAGTTTTGAGTTTGTGCATTGAATGCCTTGCAGAACTCCATGATATTGACACCTTGTTGTCCTAAGGCAGGACCAACAGGTGGACTAGGGTTTGCCTGACCAGCAGGAACTTGCAATTTTATATAACCATCAATTTTCTTAGCCACGCCTTTTCTCCTTGGGTACGAACGCCTCGCAGCTCCCCTTTAACAAATTAGTCAATAACTATTCTTTCTCTACTTGATCGAACTCTAATTCAACAGGAGTTGATCTCCCAAATATCAAAACGGACACCCGCAATCGACTCTTTTCATAGTTCACTTCTTCAACGACACCGTTGAAATCAGTAAACGGTCCATCTTTAACTCGAACTACTTCTCCAGGTTCAAACAATATCTTGGGTCTCGGTTTATCAACTCCTTCTTCAACACGTTGTAAAATTGCGTTGGCTTCCTTTTCAGTAATTGGCGCAGGTCTATCTTTAGTACCACCTATAAAACCCAGCACTTTTGGTGCTTCTTTCACTAAATGCCATGTATCATCATTCATTTCCATCTTGATCAAGACGTACCCAGGAAAGAATTTGCGATCACTTTTGCGTTTTTTACCATCTCGCATTTCAACCACTTCTTCAGTTGGCACAAGTATTTCACCAAACATTTCGTCAAACCCACTTCGCTCGATTCGTTCTTGCAATGAGCGCATGACCTGTTTTTCAAAACCTGAATACGCATGCACCACATACCAATGCTGCGCCATTCTAACCCCCATGCCCCATCAATGAACCAATTGACCAACCTAAAAACATATCCAGCAACCACAAAATTATCGCTACTAAAATAACCATAATTATCACTATAAAAGTCGTTTGCACTGTTTCTTGGCGTGTGGGCCAAACGACCTTGCGCACTTCTATCTGTGCATCTTGAAAATAACCCCAAGCATGCTTTCCCTTTTCTGTCTGCATCGTTACAGCAATACTGATGCCTGCAGCGACGAGCAATCCTAGCACTCGGTATAGCAATGATTCATCAGCAAAAAAATAAAAGCCGACTAATGCAGCTATAGCAATCAAAAGCGCTAAGCCAAGTTTAATTGTATCCAGTGTTCCACTGGTGATTTCAACATTTGAGTTCATAGTGTATTAAATATAGTCCTAGGCCATTATTCATCTAATGGCAGGCCAGGAGGGAATCGAACCCCCAACCTGCGGTTTTGGAGACCGCCGCTCTGCCAATTGAGCTACTGGCCTATGCTTTAAATTTCAATAATTTGTCTGCCGTTACTCAATAATTTTAGAAACGACGCCAGCACCTACCGTGCGACCCCCTTCTCGTATTGCAAAACGTAAGCCCTCTTCCATCGCAATGGGGTTAATCAACTTAACCGTCACCTTGATGTTGTCCCCC
>CAJJDJ010000070.1 GCA_905182825.1 Thiotrichaceae bacterium UBA7359 | reverse complement strand
CTTTACTACATTTGCCTGGTCATTAGAAGACATCGCGCCACAAATTGATGCGGCTTGTGAAGGTGACTGGAATGCCGAACGTTGTTTAGAAGTAGGTGAAAGAATATGGAACATGGAGCGTGACTTTAATTTGGCTGCTGGTCTTACAGGGAAAGATGACACATTACCTAAACGATTACTTAAAGATGTTGCGAAATCGGGACCTGCTACTGGTAAAGTGAATGATTTGCATAAAATGCTACCCGAGTATTATGAACTTCGTGGCTGGACTCCTGAAGGAGTTCCAACTGATGTAACTCGTTCACGTCTTGGCCTTTAAAAAATATATGAATAAGGAGGATAGTGTAATGAAGCATGTCATTATCGGTGCAGGTCCTTCAGGAGTGATCGCAGCAGAAACTTTACGTAAATTAGATCCAACGTCAAGCGTCATTATGGTAGGGGATGAACCGGAGGCACCTTATTCACGCATGGCGCTGCCATACTACTTGACTAATAAGATTGATGAGTCTGGAACATATCTAAGAAAAAGTGCTAGTCATTATAGTGATAAAGAGATTGATGTGATTAGAGACCGAGTCAGTAAAATTGATACAAAAGCTAAATTATTAAAACTCGATAATAATGGTGCAATTGAATACGATAAATTATTGATTGCTACGGGTTCGCATCCGGTTAGTCCACCTATCGATGGTATGGAGCTTTCAGGCATTCATTCATGTTGGACACTCGAAGATGGCAGAAATATTGTCAAACGAGCTAAACCTGGTGCTAATGTAGTTTTGATGGGAGCAGGGTTTATTGGTTGTATTATTTTAGAAGCACTCGCACTTCGAAAAGTAAATTTAACGGTTATAGAAATGGATGACAGAATGGTGCCACGTATGATGGACCAAAATGCAGGTAATCTCATTAAGAGCTGGTGCATGGATAAGGGTGTCAATGTGCATACATCAACACGAGTTGATGGAATTGAAAAAGCTGATGGCGGTGCATTGAAAGTAAGACTAAATAATGGTGAAACTCTTGATGCAGATCTGGTCATCTCGGCAACAGGTGTTGCGGCAAACATTCAGTTTCTTGAAGGTAGTGGTTTAGAAACTGACTTCGGGGTCTTGGTTAATGACCGACTGCAATCAAATATACCAGACATATATGCTGCTGGTGATGTTTGTCAGGGTAAGGACTTTTCTACCGGAGAATATACTGTTCAAGCTATACAACCTACTGCCGCTGACCACGGACGTATTGCAGCAATGAATATGACCGGTAAAAATATATTGCACCAAGGCTGTGTCAATATGAATGTCCTAGACACGATGGGTTTAATCTCAAGTTCTTATGGTCTTTGGATGGGTGTTGATGGAGGAGAATCAGTGAAACGGTGTGATAACGATCGTTATCGTTACTTAAGCTTACAGTTTGAAGATGATATTTTAGTCGGTGCTCAGTCACTCGGATTGACACAACATGTTGGTGTTTTGCATGGATTAATTCGAACAAAATTAAAGTTAGGCAAATGGAAAGATAATCTATTAAAAGATCCTACCCGTATCATGGAAGCCTATCTGGGAACTACTCAAGCAATTGGTCATAATGCTGGAATAATTTAAAGCATAAATGAATATTACATTTAAGCTTTATGCTGGCTTAAGTCAGTATTTACCTGAAGGTTCAGTCAGAAATGCTATAAACTTAAATATAACAACTTCAGAAACTGCATATTCAATTATTGATAAATTCAATATACCAAGAGAGTCCGCCCACCTAGTCTTATTAAACGGAGTTTATCTTGATGTTGAGGAAAGAGAACACTTCAGTTTTAAAGAAGGCGATACACTCGCTATTTGGCCCCCAGTTGCGGGTGGTTAAAATAAAAATCAGCCCATTTGTTGTACAATTTCAATCATTATTTTTTAAAAACATAATGTTTAAGGGATAGAACTTAGTGGTCAATGAGATTGCATTAAAGAGGGATATGGCGGTAACTCATGAAGAATTCTATAGATTAGTTAAGACTACTATAAGCGATGATGAATTAATTAATATTGATCTAATTAACTCCGCAGTTTATTTTCCTTTTGCAGGGGGACACATAAGTATTAGCCTAGATGAAGAACAGATAAGAAAACTTGCCTCGCTTTCTATTCATCATACGCCAATGAATTTTATATTTAAGAATATTGCTAAAAATGATGTTGAAGCCTACTTGGAAAAATTTGATGTTTCATTCCATAAAGGCGGTGGTTAATTGTAATGTAACCAATTGGCAGTCATTTTTATGATCGATTGTCTCATCATGTTTTAGGTTAATAGCCTCTCAGCTCGCCTTTGTTTCATTAATATTCATGCTTTTATTATAGCAAAACTTCAACTCTAGTGAGCATTTCTGTGTGCTTACGAATTGAACCAGTAGATTTATTTAAAAGTGTCGATGTATCTTAGCCATCAGAAATTAGAGAGGAATAAGCACGCAGATTAATTTAGCTTTATTTCTATTGATGTATAGATCTGACAATCATATAATGTTCATGAAAAAGTATTTTTCGTGTTGTAACAGTATTAAACCGATGATTAATAATGTCGTCAGACTAATTTTTGACCGTTGTTCGGCCGAGTGACTGAAAATCAGACGTTTTTGATTTTGTAATATGAGAAAAGATGTCTAACTATTACAACTAAATACAATAAGATATCTTGATTTTGTGAAAGTTTTTAATTTAGGCATAAGAATTGCTGTCAATAATGCGGAAACATAATAAATAATCTGGTTCGTTTACCAAAGCGGTTTACAAACCAATGTCTAGGAGGAAGAAAATTTTGAGTTCAGATAATCCTATAGAAGTACTGGGAATTGATGCCGGTGGCACAATGACAGATACTTTTTTCGTCGCGGCCGATGGCCAATTCATAGTAGGCAAGGCGCAGAGTAGTATCGATGAAGCTACTGCTGTTGTTGAATCAAGTAAAGACGGTCTTGAAGGCTCTGGTAGATCTCTTGAAGAAGTCTACGGGCAAATGACCACATGTGTATATTCTGGTACAGCTATGCTGAACAGGGTGGTTTCACGAACAGGTATCCGTACTGCATTGATTTGTAGTAAAGGTTTTGAAGATAATCATCGTATGGGACGTGCTTTACAATGTTATCTTGGTTATGCATTTGAAGATCGTCTTCATTTGAATTCACATAAGTATGATGATCCATTGGTTGCTATTCAAGATACTCGTGGAGTTACTGAACGTATCGATTGTCAAGGAACTGTAGTCATTCCAGTACGCGTTGAAGAAGCTGTTGTCGCGACAAAAGAATTACTTAAAACAGACATTAAAGCAATTGTAATTAGTTTCTTAAATTCACATGCCAATCATTCGCATGAAGAAGTTGTAAGAGATGCTGTTATAGCTGTAGTTAAAGATTCAGGTAAAGATATCCCCGTATTTGCATCTTCTGATTACTATCCAAGTAGAAAAGAAAGCCATCGTACTAATACAACTATCCTCGAAGCCTATGCTGCTGAGCCATCTCGAATCACCTTGAAAAATTTAAGCGACAAGATGGCTGCTCTTGGTGGTAAGTTTGATGTGCGTGTGATGGCGAGTCATGGTGGTACAATTAGTTGGAAAGCAAAAGAATTAGCTCGTACGCTAGTATCTGGACCAATCGGTGGTGTAATCGGTTCCGCTTATCTTGGTAAGCAATTAGGTTATGAGAACATTGCTTGTTCAGATATCGGTGGAACAAGTTTCGATATGGCATTGATTGTTAAGGGTAACTTTGCAATCGGTCGAGATAAGGATATGGCTCGATTGGTCTTGTCATTACCGCTGGTAGGTATGGATACAGTTGGTGCTGGTGCTGGTAGTTATGTACGCATTGACCCTTATTCAGATGCTATTAAGCTTGGCCCAGATAGCGCAGGTTACAGAGTTGGAACTTGTTGGGAAGAGGGTGGTGTTGACACCGTTTCTGTGACAGATTGTCATCTTATGCTTGGTTATTTGAATCCGGATAACTTTTTAGGCGGAGCTCTGAAACTTAATGTAGATAAAGCACGTCAGTGTATTAAAGATCAAGTGGCTGATAAGTTGGGTATGACTGTTGAAGAAGCCTCTGCTGGCGTTATTGAATTACTTGATGCCTCTCTCCAGCAACATCTTGCTGATATGATATCAAGTAAAGGTTATTCTCCCGCTGACTTCGTTTGTTTCTCATACGGTGGTGCTGGACCAGTACATGCCTATGGTTATACACAAGGTTTAGGTTTTCAAGAAACAATCGTTCCTGCTTGGGCGGCTGGTTTCTCCGCATTTGGTTGTGCTGCCGCTGAGTTTGAATATCGCTATGATATGAGTGTTGATATTGCAATGCCGCCAGATAGTTCTGATGAAGCAAAAGCAGATGCTTGTGATACATTACAAGCAGCTTGGGATTCATTAAAGGTCAAGGTTCTAGAAGAATTCAAGATCAACGGTTTTGGTCCAGATGCAGTAACGCTTGATCCTGGTTTTAGTATGCAATATATGGGTCAGTTAAACGATCTTGAAATTGTAGCACCAGTGAAGAACATAAGTGGAGCTAAAGATTGGCCTGCGATAACCGAAGCTTTCGAAGAAACATTTGGTCGTGTCTATGCAACAGCGGCTCAATCTCCGGAGCTAGGTTATGGTGTTACCACGGCAATCATGCATGGTACAGTTGAAGTTAAGAAACCAGCTATTCCTTCTCAGCCTGATGCAGGTCCAGAACCTTCTGAAGAGTCTAAGTTGGGTAAACGTAAGTTCTATTTCAAGAAAAAGTGGCATGAAGCTGATCTATTTTTGATGGAAGCTATTATGCCTGGGAATAAAATGCCTGGGCCATGCGTCATCGAATCTGATGCTACAACTTTTGTCGTACCGCCTGGTTTCG
>CAJJDJ010000069.1 GCA_905182825.1 Thiotrichaceae bacterium UBA7359 | reverse complement strand
ATTACCCAAATGTCTGAATGGTGGCACGTCTGAAAAATTCATGGTAATGAAACCTAATGCAGTAGTTACACTGGCAAGAAAGACTGGCTGAAGATTTAAACGCAGACTTTCAAGTAAAGCATCATTTTTTAACATGCCATGTTTCATATTATGAATAAATGTAACAAGAATATGGACACAATTTGCAATTGCAACGGTTAGGATAATCGTTGGGGCACTTGCAGAAGGCGGAGATAGTGGCATTTCAAAATACGCGCCAAGACCCATAGCTGATAGGATTGAGAACATTATTACTAATAATGTTGCAAATGTACCAGTAAAACCGCCAACGAGTAGGGCTAGTAAAAATAACATAATGCCAAAACTGATTGGTACTATTGAACTCATATCACTTTTTGAAGATTCAGAAAATGAATTATTCATCATAATCATCCCGGTGAGATAAACATTCACATCAGGGTGAATTTCACGTATCTCATCGGCTAGATTTCTGACGTAAGTGACAACTTCAGGTGTCTCGACCATTTCATTAATGCGGGGCAACTGTACAGTAACATTGATCGCGGTAACATGGCCTCTATCAGAAATGAGTCTGTGAACCAGTAAAGGTTCATCCATAGCGATTTCTCTAACTTTGCGTAACTCTTGAGCTGATAATTTTTTTGCACCCGTGACTAAATCACGAACTGTCAAGTCATCTTCTTTTGCTTCTGTATATTGAAAATTGATAATTGAATCAACGCGATTAGAGTAGGGTATTTGCCAGGCCTTTTCTGTTATATCTTCGACGAGGCTAAGTACCTCTTTGCTAAACACGTTACCATCTTTGGGTTCGAATACGATTAAGACATTATCATTTCTAACATAGGTATTTTCCAGTGCTTCAAACGCTAATAGCTGAGGATTGTCTTCACTAAAGAAAACTCGGTAGCTGGTTGTGAAGTTGAGCAAGCGACCGCCACTGGCTGCGAGCATGACAAACACTAGACTGAAAAATATGATGTACCATCGGTGTTGCAAAACCCATTTCGGGTAAGATGTTTCAATCCAGTTCATTATTAACCTCGATCACCATTTATGAATAGTGAATAATTTATAAAATATTTAGTAAATAGATGATTTTTTTAGTTTTTTTTAGTTAGCCCTGTCACAAGTAATTTAATGACTGCATGGGCTTTCTTTTCGAACTCCTCTTTAGTGAAAAGAGGCATAAAAATCGGCACATCAAATAGTATTAACATTGAATTGATCGTAGCAGCAGACTCTATCACGTCATCGACGTCAAACTCACCAATCTGATTTCCGTAAGCGATTATTTCCGCTAAGAGTGCATTTTCGTTATTTATTTTGTCATGGAGTAAGTCAGATCTGTTTTTTGTTATCTCCATCACAACTTCATCTATCTTTCTGTTTTCTATGAACATATCCTGAGATCTTTGAAGTGCAGTCAGTACATATTTTTCCAGTTTTTCAGCAGCACTCAGGTTGGCCCCACGAATGACAGATTTAAGGATATCTAACCGTTCGCAAAAGCAACCTTTAGCGCATGCCGCAGCGATTTCTTCTTTATTTTTGTAATAACGATAAATATTTGCCGCTGACATACCTGCATCTTTAGCAATTTCGACCATTGTCGTCTTGTTATAACCATATTCACTAAAGCGATTTACTGCGGCTTTAAGAATGGTATCGCTAGGGTCAACTTTTTTTAATTGCAGAGAAGTATTTTTCATTGTGCAGAATGATAAAACATGAATAATGAATATTCAATGAAATATTTATTATTCACAAAAATAACATAGATATCTAGACTGATTCAAATTCAGTTTTATTCAAAAGAATGCTTTTCTCTTATGCCTAAAAGTATATGTTCTCTTTCGCTTGAGCTTGAGACTAATTAAGAATCTGTTTGTTCAAGATAATTCTCACACGGGATATATTCAAAGAAACAAAAAGCAGGAAAGACTGATATTAATCTCAACTAGCTACATATTAATCGCTATAGTGATTCGCTTTATATTGAAATGACTTTTGTATTAAAGTGAAGATTTTCATAGTAGTAGTAATGTAATATACAGTCATTGGAAAAACGAATTAAGTTAAATGCAATAACAATGATTTTCGATTTATCAAAGTTATTGAAAGATGTGCTTATAATTTTTCTTATGAGCTTTTTTAAAACTAAGCAAAGATATCAAATTTATTGCATTTACTAATTCAATATTATGACTTGAATATTAAAAGTTAAACCCAGCATATGTTAGATAATAAAATTTATGAATAGATTAAAAGAAAAAAGAAAACTATTACTAGGCACCTTCTGCATAATCATTTTGATTATGTTGTTTTTGATGTTTTATTGGGATACCGAGTCGGCTGTGTTTGATGTGCAAAAACAAAGCCAATATCGAAATCAGGGTAGCACAGAGTATGTGACAGGTTTTGTGACAGTTGCAACGATGATTGAAGTCGCTGAAACATTGCTATATAAACGCGGGGGCTACCTTAGCAATGACATAATGCCACCCAGTGTTTTTATGGATAATATTCCTTCTTGGGAGTTTGGTGTATTAACACAAATACGTGATTTGGCAAGATCAATGCGTAATGATTTTAGTCGTTCACAGACACAATCAGTAGAAGACAATGATCTGATGACGGCTGATCCACAGTTTCATTTTGATTCTGAATCCTGGATTTTACCTGCAACAGAACGTGAATATCAAAAAGGTATTGATGCGCTTAATAATTATCTAACTCGTTTATCTAATCCAAACGAACAAGATGCACAGTTTTTTGCACGTGCAGACAACCTACGTGATTGGTTAGCAATCCTTGAAAAACGTTTAGGTAGTTTATCGCAACGTTTAAGTGCAAGTGTTGGACAAGCACGAGTCAATACCGATCTTGAAAGCGATTCTGAAGCGAAAAATTCAACGGTTAAACCAGATCTCATAGAAGTCAAAACACTCTGGTTAGAGATTGATGATATTTTTTATGAAGCACGTGGGACATGTTGGGCTTTAATTCATTTTATGCACGCCATTGAATATGATTTGCATGATGTCTTGCAAAAGAAAAATTCTTTGGTGAGTCTTCGACAGATCATTCGTGAGTTAGAAGGGACTCAGGATGCAGTTTGGAGTCCAATAATTATGAATGGAACCGGTTTTGGACTTTTTGCGAATCATTCATTAGTAATGGCATCTTATATATCACGAGCTAACTCAGCTGTGATTGATCTCAGAAATTTATTAGAGCAAGGTTGAATTTAATTCAGCAAGCTTGATTGATCCACCAAATGACTTATTACTGACTACTATAATACTCATCAATTTTTTCTCTGAGTTTTAAAAGGCTACTAATCGTAATAGTAGGTTCGATGTCCCATGGGTCAAAAATAGCTTCTTGACTACGTTGAACCCAAGCAGCTTTCATCCCTGCAGAGATTGCACCAATAACATCAAATGAATTACTTGAGACTAGCCATGCATTTTCTTTCTCTGCACTAGAGGCGCGGACAAAGTGATCATATACATCAGGCGATGGTTTAAATGTTTTTATATTATCTACGCTGATAATATCCAAAAAATATTCTTTAATATTGGCAGTAGAAAGTAATTTTTCTACTGTCACCCTTGGACCATTTGAGAAGGCATATAAATGATTGTCGGTTTTCTTAAGATCCTGAAGAGAGGTAATGACATCATCAAACGCGGGTAATCTGCTATAAATATATAAAAGTTCATTTCTTTCATCCTCAGTAAAAGATGTTTTATAAAGCAAGCATGAATAATCCAAAGCATTGCTAATGCAAACAGGAAAAACATCATAACTTTTCATTAATCCCCTACGAAATGAATATTCTAATTGTTTATCACGCCAAGTTTGTGAAAACGTTTGTGCTTGTTTCCCAATCAACTCTTCCAAGGCCGTAACCACACCATGTGTGTTAAGTAATGTACCGTATACATCAAAAGCAAATGTTATTTTCATTTAATGCTTCCTTCAAAATCTTTCTAGTAGCAGGATTATTCACTTCCAGTGAGGTGGGTATGTCTTTTCAAAGCCAGGTATAGACTCAATTCTTTTGCACCATGCTCCAATGGAGAGGTAGTTATCATCAATCGCTCTTAAGTCACCGCTTACTTCTTCAGTGTTTTCTTTCATTGCTGCTCGGGACAAAAAGGGTATTACAGGATATAGAATAATATCAGCGGCGGAAAGATTATTGGAAGCAAGATATTTTTTGTTTTTTAAACTTGTATTAAGAATAGTTAATTCGTTCTCAATCGCTTGTCTGGCTCTTATAGCAATTTGTTTTTTATCAGATAATTCTTCATAAAATATAGTTCTGGCATAATCCAAAATATTGGGCTCGATATAATTCATAATTTCCATAATTGAGCACCAAATTTTGCTGCGCTCTGCTGGGTCGTTACCGAATAAGATAGGTTCCGGTTTTAAGTCTTCCAGATAGCATAATATTGCAATCGATTCATGCACTGTTACTGACCCGTCTCGAATTGCAGGGACTTTTCCGCGCGGACTAATGGCTAAGTATTCGTCTGATTTTAGGTCTTCATCAGTGAAGCTCAAACGATTACTCTCATACTCAATTTTTTTGACTTCAAGCCCTAATAAAACTCGCCAAGCATAAGGACTACCGCTACCCCAATATACTTCTAATGCCATTATATTTCTCCAGTAGTATTAATAATCGGGAAATATTATAGTAGAATTTTGTATTAATGTTTGGAAATAAATTGACCATAGGCTCGACAGCCATCCTCAGTTCCTATTTCGTCAACTACTTCTAATGAGTTCACGTCTATAACGCTGATCATGTTATCAAACCAGTTAGCAACATAGAGTCTATTTTTGTCTGGATGTAAGCTAATGCCCTCTGGATACTCACCGACTTCGATATGGCTAACAGTCTTCAATATATTTCGATCAATAACTGATACGGTATTTGAACGTTGGTTAGTAACAAATATACGGTTATTTTTTTTATCTACTTCAATAGCGTAAGGAAAATCTCCAACTTTCACATGTTTAATTGTCTTTTTTTTATATAAATCAATTACGCTAACATCGCCAGATTGTACATTAGCGCTATATAATTTTTTTCTCTCCGAATCGATAGCTATACCGAAGGGTGCTTTACCTACTTTTATTGTATTAATAATTATATTGTCGTTTAGATCAATAATCATGACGGTATTATCATCACGGTTAGCGACATATAAAAATAATCCATTGGGATCTGCTATGAGTCCGGAAGGAGAGTCGCCAACATTAACTTTTATTCGTACTGTTAAGGAATCTGTGTCAATAATATAAACATTGTCTTCATACCAGTCTGCAACATATAACGATTCATCATTAGGGCTAATTGCAATAGCTAAAGGGCCTCCGCCTACATTAATTGTTTTTATGACAGAAAGAGATTCAGTATCGATAACAGAGATATCGCGGCTTTCCGGATTACTGATGTATACACGTTTACTATCATTACTAACAACAACGCCGGCAGGTTTACGGCCAACCGGAATTGTTTTTATAACTTTATTTTTATATGTATCGATAACAGAAACAGAGTCACTACCTTGATTTGTGATGAAGGCGTAAGGTTGGGCTTGTAAAGCACAATTCCAACTTAATACTAGAAATGATATGGCTGTTTTTATTACACTCATATTTAGTTAGCTCCGAGTGTTCTTTAGTGCTACGTTGATGTGATTAATTTCCTTCAGCAGCAAATTTTATACCCTCTAAACCAGTCTTATAAAGAATCTTCACTGCCTCAATAGCAGCAGCATCAGTTTGATCTTCTGGGGGTGTTGGTCCAGGAAAGGCTCGATAAAAAGCACCTTTCATCTGTACTAATGTACTTGCTCCATCATCAACTGATGTGACGGAGATACCAGTACTCAATGTCGCAATTGGAAGCTCTTTTATTATGCGACCTTTTTCTAATTGTTCCATTGCATATAACATTTTCATATTAACAACATCATGTTTGAATAATTGTTCGGATACTCTTTCACCTGTGTCATATTCAATGGTTCGAATTGAACCTTTTTTTGAATCTTGGCTTGCGCTACATGTTATTACCATAGAATTCCATTTTTCAATAGAGCAAAAGTCACTTACAATTCCCCATACTTTATCTGGTGAAGCATCGATTTCAATTGATACAAGTGCTTTTTGCCTTGATGGTCCATGTGCAAACACGAATGATGGAACAAGTAATATACTTAAGAGGGCTAGCTTAAGGTAATTCATTATGATTAATCTCCGTTGAAATATTTTATTGCGAATTAAAATTATTATAATATGTTTATATGTATGCAGATGACTTCGTCCAAGAGAAGTTCAATTGATATAGTGTAATGGCTCCTTATCAATATGGCTATGTTCCGTTGAATGGCTAAAATGAGAAATTAGGTTGTTTGTAACCTCTGATATCATCTAGATAATGATTTACATAATAAATGTTAGTATCTTTTTGATGATAAACTTACCAAAAGAAGTAATAACAATTAGTGTGCATCACGACTCTATTTGGAATTAATTTATTAAAAATTTTAATTTTTTTCTTAGACTATGATTCTGACTCTTTCTTCGAAATGACTAAT
>CAJJDJ010000068.1 GCA_905182825.1 Thiotrichaceae bacterium UBA7359 | reverse complement strand
AAATATATTAATACATTGCGCTTATAACTGGCGTGTCTCATGTTTCATCTATTTATATCGTGCCATCATACAAGACTATGACGATAATATTGCAAAGCAAGATATGTTAGATGTTTGGCAACCTAATAAGACTTGGCAGACTTTTATTAGCACCTGCCTTACTAATAAATATGATTTTAAGATCTACCAATGATTCATTTATTTTGCGCGCTTTCCTGTGAAGCAGAACCGATTATCCAGCATTTTAATTTATCTAAAATAAAAGAATTTGACCTATTCCGCCTCTATCGATCAGAAGATAAAAATATCAGCCTCGCTATTACAGGTGTAGGGAAAATGAATGCGGCAGCAGCGGTGACTTATCACCATGCTTGTCTTTCCACTTTTTCAGCTGACATATGGTTAAACATTGGTGTTGCCGGTCACTCTAGTCTCCCCATCGGTGAAGCGTGTCTTATTAATAAGATTACTGACAATCAATTTGGAACAACATGGTATCCACAAATTTTGTTTGACATAGATTGCACTAATGCACCATTAATAACTCATGATGCTGTATCATATCAGTATCAAGATAGCTTATTCGACATGGAGGCTTCTGGCTTTTATCAAATGGCATTACGTCTCGGCACTGCTGAGTTAATTCATTGTTTAAAGATAGTTTCAGACAATCAGCAACACTCCGTTGAGAATATCAAGACTGATTATGTTAAAAAGTTAATCTCAAAAAACAATATGAAGATAGTGCAACTTTTGAATTTACTTAAACCACTCGCAAAAGAATTAAGTTCAATAAATACTGCACCAAAATATTATCAAACTCTAATAGAAGAATACCATTTGACAAAAACAGAACGTATACAACTCTTACGTTTATTAAACCAATGGTCCGTAAGATTCCCTAATGATGACATTATGTACTTTGTGCGTAATGTAAAGAACGGTAAATCACTCCATAAAAAAATAACAACTAAACTTATCGAATCAGATTTTATAATTTATGATTAACACGATTTATATAGAAGAAGAAATTGCAGAACATCCACGAACTTTGGATATTATTAAGCGCTTTCCTAATGCAACGAAAATAGATTGTAAGCGTTATGGTGAAATATTCAATCGCAAGTCACAGAATTTTAGACTACAAAAGAAAAAGCCCGCATTGATACTCGCCAAGAAACATAAGAGCCTGGTACTACCCACACCAAAACAGTATGGACTTGGAGCAGAACATAATTATTATTTTTCACATATGCTGAATTGTTTATATGATTGTCGCTATTGCTTCCTACAAGGTATGTTTCAATCTGCACATTACGTTTTATTTATTAACTACGAGGACTTTATCGTTGATATGCAAAAATTATTAAATCAACATGGTGAACAATCTGTTCATTTTTTCTCTGGTTACGATTGCGATAGTCTTGCACTCGATCCCGTAACTAATTTCACTGAGGAATTCTTGCCCTTCTTTGAAAATAATTCAAAAGCCTTACTTGAGTTAAGAACGAAGAGTACACAAATTAGAAATATATTAAAAAGAGACCCTATACAAAACTGTATCATCGCGTTTAGTTTTACGCCCAATAAAATTGCTTCATCACTCGAACACAAAACACCAAATGTTGAAAAAAGGATTAGAGCAATAATTGATCTACAACAAGCAGGTTGGTTGATAGGCTTACGCTTTGATCCCCTTATTTATACAAAAGAATATAAAAAAGAATATGCAGAATTATTCACCCATCTATTTTCAAGTATAGACTCAAATTTAATTCATTCTGTCAGTCTAGGAAGTTTTAGGCTGCCAAAAGCTTATTTTAGAAAAGTAGAAAAACTTTATTCTGATGAAAAACTATTTTCGTCGCCTATGGAAGAAGAAAATAATAATATCGGCTATCCTGCTGAGATTCGAGAAAACATGCTTGATTTCTGTAAGGATACTATTCTTGAACATATAGCTACTGATAAATTTTTTCCATGTCATGATTCGAATCAAACAATTACAAGCTAGACATCCATATTCATTACTACATATTCAGATGACTATTTCATCAAATTACCATTTTTCATTAGTCACATCACCTATATTTGGATGAACCATTCGAGTAGAGTTGCTTCCCATTTCAGCTTCATGAAGCTTTGTTAAAATAAGATCATATGATTTAGATAAGCGACTTCGAAACTAGCAATTAGAGCAAAGAGCATATTACTTTTATAATTTAATATCGCTTAATATAAATCCAGGTATTACACTCATTAAAAATAGCCTCTTTCACATTAAAATAATTATGAATCGCAATGACAAGAACCTTACTATATAAACTATTACTAACAAGATCAGGTTAAGAGTCAATTTCAGGCCATAAAGGCTGCACTTATCTTGGTGTGATGCTATATAATGCATAGTATTACATAAAAAAAATACACATATTCATTAAGAGAAATCAAAATATGAATTTTAAAGAAGCCCGATTCAATATGATTGAACAACAGATCAGAACTTGGGAAGTACTCGATCAGAATGTGCTAGATTTGTTAAATGAAATTCATCGTGAAGAATTTATCCCTGAAGCATATAGGAACCTGGCATTGGCAGATACATCTATTCCGATTGGGCACGGTCAAACAACGATGGCTCCGAAATTAGAAGCTCGAATCCTGCAATCATTAGGTGTGTCTCCTAGCGACTCAATATTGGAAGTTGGAACTGGCTGTGGTTACTTTACAGCACTGCTCGGTCACTCTGCAAAAAAAATTAAAAGTATAGATTTCTTTCCTGACTTTATTAATGCTGCTAATCAGAAAATATCAAAAACTAAATTAACAAATGTAGAACTCGAAAACTGCGATGCATACTCTTTGTTAAAAAAAACAGAACGTTATGATATTGTTGTATTTAGTGCTTCATTACCAACAATGCATGAAAACTTTTTAAATTTATTAAATGAAGATGGACGTCTATTTGTCGTAATTGGAGAATCACCCTCTATGGAAGCACGACTATATACAAAAAAAAATAAATCTAGCTCATCATATGAAAGCTTATTTGAGACTGATTTACTCACACTCATTGGAGCAAAACAAAAAAATGAATTTGAATTTTAATAGCTTATGAAATCAATATCTCCAGCGCTTCTTAAATCAAAACTTGATACAGAAGAAAAACCGCGTCTACTTGATGTGCGTGAAGTATGGGAATACGATTTATGTAATATCGAAGACTCCATAAATATCAGCATGTCTAATATCGAACAGATACTGAACAAATTTAAACGAGATGATGAAATAATCGTCATCTGCCATCATGGGATGCGTAGTCTTCAAGTAGCCAGTTATTTGGAAAGCAAAGACTATACTAACATCACAAATCTTGAAGGCGGCATTGATGCTTGGGCCAAATCTATTGATTCATTAATGGCTCAATATTGATAAACAAACGAAAAAAATAAATTAGATCCGAATTATTCTTCATGAAAATATATAACCTTATAAAAAGAGCAAGTCTACTCGGACTGTGTTTCTTACTTTCAATTAATAGCTTTGGGGCTGATTTATCCTATGTATATAAATTGTCTCAAAAAAATGACCAGCAATATTTACAGGAATTGGCTTCTCATCGTATAGTCCTTGAATCTCGCACTCGAGCTTTTTCACAACTACTTCCATCTATCAATTTTAGTGCGAAAACTACAAGAAACGATCAAGACATCTCCAATAGTGGAGCAGCTGTCGGTTCTAGTGGTGAAGTTAATTTTAACAGCCGTGGTTATCGGTTAAGTATAACGCAACCATTATTTAGGCGTGACAGATTTATCGCTTTAGAGCAAGCCGGAAGTGAAATAAAGCAAGCTGAGGCGGAGCTCATCGAGGCACAAGGTGAATTGATTATTAGGATAGCCGAACGTTATTTCAATATTCTGGCCAAGGTTGATAGTCTTGAGTTTGCTCAGACGGAAGTCAAATCACTTAACCGTCAACTTGAACAAGCTAAACAACGCTTTGAAGTTGGTTTAAGTGCAATTACTGATGTACATGAAGCGCAAGCAGGATATGATTTAGCTGTGGCTCAAAAGATTCAAGCGCACAATGCTATAGATGATTCACGCGAAGCGATGCGTGAATTAACTGGTGAGTACATAATAGAATTTAATCAATTGGGTGAGAGCATGTCATTAGTCAGCCCTGAACCTCAAGCGATAGAAGCATGGACGCAATTATCTTTAGATCAAAACTTGGGAATCATTGCCTCATCTCATGCTGTAGAGATAGCTCAAAAGGAGGTGAAACGACAATCTGCTGAACGTCTTCCTACTCTTGACTTAGTGGCAGCAGAAACATATGACTCCTCTGGTGGTCGTTTTGGTTCTACAAAACAACATGGAACATCTATCGGAATTGAATTGAATATCCCAATCTATTCAGGTGGTTTAGTCAGCTCTCAAATTAGAGAGGCACATGAAAATTATAATATTGCAATATATTCTCTTGAACGCGCAAGACGCTCAGCACAACGTATGACAAGAGAAGCTTACTTGGGTGTGATATACGGTATAAGTCGAGTGAAGGCGTTAAAGCAAGCGGTTGTATCAAGTGAGGCTGCCTTAGAAGCGACAAAAGTAGGTTTTGATGTCGGCACACGAACTGCTGTTGATCTTGTAGTATCACAACGCACTACATCTGAAGCACGGCGTAATTATAGTCAGTCCAAATATGATTATATAATAGACACATTAAGCCTTAAGCAAGCAGCAGGTAATCTAACCACAGAAGATCTTGAGCTTATAAATGATTGGTTAACCAAATAAATGACATCAGCCAACATGCAAAATATTTTTTGCAATATTGAAGATAGCTCTTTTATCATAATTGATGTGCAAGAGAAATTAACTAACGCTATACCGGATAAAGTAATCAAACGTTTGAGAAAAAATACAGCTATATTATTAAATGCTGCAAACGAATTAAATGTTCCAGTTATAACCACTGTCCAATATCCTAAAGGCCTAGGAAAGACTGAAGCATTTATTAAAGAAAACTTAGCTAGTTCTACGATGACCTTTGAAAAGACCTGTTTTTCTTGTTTAGGCGCTGATGGCTTTAAAGATCATTTAACTTCACTGAACAAAAAACAAATTATTCTTGCAGGAGTCGAAGCACATATTTGTATATTCCAAAGCGCAGTTGAACTTAAGATGGCAGGATTTGATGTTTATGTTGTTATTGATGCTATTGCATCTAGAGACTTTACAAGCTATGAATCAGCTTTAACTCGTTTGAAACAAGCCAATATCAATTTGTTAAATACTGAATCTGTCTTGTTTGAGTGGTTACGCGATGCGTCACATGAAAAATTTAAAATCATTAGTAAACTGATATTTTAAATAGGTCGATAATTAAGTATTTTCTTTACGTGACATTAATTTACAGTTTCTATAATGAGTCTTTCCGATTTCTCTCATATTAACAAATATATTTAGCTTTCTATATCCAGAGTCACCGTCACACGGCAGTGACATACTTGTTTCCAATGATGATTGACAAGCTGACAAAACTCTATAGGGATTACTTAGATTTTAAGATGCCATTCCTTATCCAGTCACATTGCGATAATCGAGCAAATAGGTTTTTACCAACTTGTACATCTTTTTGCTCAGAGATTATTTGGCGAATTTCTTCGGAGCACTTCCCACATGAAGGCTCAGTGCCATAGTAAGAGTGGATATCTTGCCATTTTTTAACTCCTGTGCAAGCAGCCTCTTTAACTTTCTGTTCGTTTAATCCACGACAATTGCAAATAAACATAGCGACCCCAAACATTTCTTAGAATAATTATCATTCGCGATTACATGTTTGTCAATATGATGTTTTAGGGAAGATGACACCTCGTAACAATTTTCAGCATACAAAAAATAATGCCGTATATTGCATCACACTGATAATGATTTTCATTCTCATAACTATAGGAAATATAAGGATTTTTTTTGTTTTCACGTTGACATAACACACCGAATGTTGGATTATCTCAATGTGATACAGAACGTATAGTTCGCACAAAATGTAAATACATTTAATGTTTTTATCTGGAGAAAGACTATGAAAGGTGTTGCAAAAGTTTTAGTACATCTTAATGACATATTAAAGAATGAACTTACTGCCATAAACCAATATTTTTTACATGCGCGCATGCTAAAGAATTGGGGGTACTTACGTCTGGCTGATAAAGTTTATCATGAGTCTATTGGAGAAATGAAACACGCCGACAAACTTATTGAAAGAATTTTGATGCTCGATGGTTTGCCCAATATGCAAGATATGAGCAAACTAAAAATAGGTGAAAATGTACCAGAGATGTTTAGTGCGGACATTGGTGCGGAAATTAATAATCAAGAATGTTTAAAAGAAGCAATTGTATCATGTGAAACCTCAAAAGACTTTGTGTCACGAGATATTATAGAGAGTATTCTGGACGATACCGAGGAACATATTGTTTGGATTGAAACTCAACAACACTTGATAAGTCAGACTGGAGTTCAGAACTACTTACAAGAACAGATGTTTGAGGCTGAGTAGACTAATTTTAGTTCTTATTGAGATTTAAAAATATGAAAGGTAGAGTGTTTTTTCTATCTAAATACGAAGTCACCCTAAGTCAACTCTAAATGTGGTTATAGAGTAGAAAATGATACTTGGACTTCTACTCCACCGTCGCGGAATAGTTTCGCTTGTAGGTATTTTTCACCGACTGTTAATTTATTGTAAGGATCCATTATTTAAAAATAATTATAAATTCGTTCATAATTGAAAAATAACTGGTACACACAAAACTACTCCACTGTGACAGACTTTGCAAGATTTCTAGGCTGATCGATATCCGCCCCTTTGATTACAGCGACGTAGTAAGCTAATAATTGTAAAGGTATTGTATGAAGTATCGGGGCCATAAAATCATAGTCCACATTAAGGTTAATAATATAAACACCTTCCGTAGACTCTACATCACTTTCTTTGTCTGCAAATAAATATAACTTACCACCACGTGCTTTTACTTCTTGTAGATTAGATTTTAGTTTTTCTAAAAGATTATTATTTGGCGCAACAGCAACAATCGGCATATCATCGTCCACTAAAGCTAAAGGACCATGCTTGAGTTCGCCAGCCGCATAAGCTTCGGCATGGATGTAAGAAATTTCTTTTAACTTCAATGCCCCTTCCATAGCAACAGGCAAGAAACTGCCTCGGCCAAGAAATAAGGCATGATGCTTATCTGCGAAATCTTTAGCCATAATTTCAATTTCGTCTTTATGATGGAGCAATTGACTTACACGCCCCGATAGGCTCTTAACTTGCTTAATCATCATTTTCTCATACTCTTTAGAAAGACCATTATGTTTTGCTATAGCAATGACCATTAGGAACAATGCGACAAGTTGTGTTGTAAATGCCTTTGTTGATGCAACACCAATTTCCGGTCCTGCATGCGTCAAAAAAACAAGTTCAGAGTCTCTGGTTAAAGAACTTTCCGCTACATTACAGATAGCCAAAGTACTTAAAAAATTCGATTCCTTTGCTAGATGTAGTGCCGCTAGTGTGTCTGCAGTTTCGCCTGATTGAGAAATAGAAACAAATAAGGTGTCATCAATCACCACCGACTTTCTATATCTGTACTCACTTGCAATTTCAACGTGACAAGATATATGCGCGATTTCTTCCATCCAATAAGCAGCGATTAAACCTGCATGATAACTCGTTCCACAAGCGGCGATTTTAACTGACTTTACTCGAGAAAATATTGAGTCTGCATTTTGACCAAACTCACTAGTGATTATTTTGCCATCTTTAATACGATGCTCTAATGACTTCTCAATTGCATTTGGTTGCGAAAATATTTCCTTAAGCATGTAATGGCGATAGCCCGCCTTATCAGCCATATCGGCGTTTAATTCAGTTAGTTTAATTGACCGCTCTACAATGCTTAATTCTGAATCATAGATGGTTAATTTATCACGAGTAATATCTGCGATATCACCGTCTTCTAAAAATATAAATTTTTGAGTTACAGGCAATAATGCAAAAACATCTGAAGCAATAAAGTATTCTCCAATGCCAACACCGATAACTAAGGGACTACCCTTTTTTACGGCTATCAGTCTTCCTGGATCGGTGTTATTAATAACACCTAAAGCATAAGCACCTTGTAATTTTTTTGTAGTATTAAAGACTGCATGTAGTAGATCAAGCCTACTTTCCAATGCTTCATAGATTGCATTTACGACGACCTCAGTATCAGTTTCTGAATTAAATTCAAACCCTGATGCCATTTGTTCTTTACGCAATTCTTCATGGTTTTCAATTATCCCATTATGCACAAGTGCTACCTTGTCATGGCAGATATGCGGGTGAGCATTTTTGACGTTTGGTTTACCATGTGTGGCCCAACGCGTATGAGCAATACCTGTTGTTCCATTTAGAGGAGATTTTTGGTGTTCTTTAAAAAGTTCATTAACTTTTCCTTGAACACGTAGTCGTTGTAATTCTTTATCATGACTCATTACTGCCAATCCTGCTGAATCATAACCTCGATATTCAAGTCTCTTTAAACCTTCGAGTAAGACTGGAGAAACATCTCGTTGAGCGACCGCACCGACTATTCCACACATAGTAATTATTTATTTTTTATCGATATACGTGTCATGGCTCATGAATCGTTTATCTTCATCAAGAATATATTCGTTAGCTTCTATTTTTGCATACATCTGCTGATTAGGTGATAGATTACCAGAGGCAGCTAGGACACCAATCTGACGTGTTGCTTTTATATTTCCTTGCTGTGACGCTGCAAAATACCATTTGTAAGCTTCCTTATTACTTTTTTTAACACCGCGTCCAAAGTGAATCATATCGGCATAATTTCGTTGAGCATCAGAATGCCCTGCTTTTGCTGCACGCTCATACCATTCGACGGCTTTTTTATAGTCTCTTTGAACACCAAAACCTAAATAGTAAATTATACCTAAATAATTCTGCGCATTTGCATCACCTTTTTCAGCCAGCGGCATCCACAATATAAATGCGGTTTCATAATCACCATTTTCAAATGCCTTTACTGGATCAGTCTCTTTTCTACATGCAGCAATTTGCAATATAGTCATCAGCATAAAGAGAATTAATATAGATTTTTTCATGATATTTTGATCTGCATTGTTTAATGCTAATTCTAAATTAATTAGTACCACAATTTATTATGGTCGGGACGAGAGGATTCGAACCTCCGACCCCCTGCACCCCATGCAGGTGCGCTACCAAGCTGCGCTACGCCCCGTTCTTTGTTTATCAAATGATACAACTAAGAATATGAGATTTAACCGCTCTATAAATTTAGTAGTTCATATTCTAAAATTGAGGGATATAAAAACTAACTGGTCTGTGTTAATAAACAAATTAACGTCGTAACAGATCTAAAACTTCTTCTAGCTCAGACCTTAATTGTTTGATAATTTGCTGGCTTTGGTTTGAATCATCTTTTGCTTCATCACCAGTTAGTCGCTGCCGGGCTCCTCCAATAGTGAAACCTTGTTCATACAGCAAACCTTTTATTTGTCTGATCAGAATCACATCTTGACGCTGATAATACCGACGATTACCACGTCGTTTTATCGGCTTGAGTGATGGAAATTCTTGTTCCCAATATCGCAAGACATGTGGCTTTACAACACAGAGGTCACTAACTTCCCCTATCGTAAAATAACGTTTACCGGGTATTGCCGGTAACTCACTATTATTAGACGCTTCCAGCATACGCTTCTACTCTTGCCTTTAATTTTTGACCGGGACGAAATGTCACTACACGACGAGCACTGATAGGAATCTCTTCTCCTGTCTTTGGATTACGACCGGGGCGTTGACTCTTATCTCTTAAATCAAAATTTCCAAATCCAGAAAGTTTGACTTGGTTTCCTGTTTCTAGAGCGGCACGAATTTCTTCAAAGAACATTTCCACGATTTCTTTGGCTTCACGTTTATTTAAGCCAAGTTCTTCGTATAATTTTTCTGCCATTTCTGCTTTTGTCAGTGCTGCCATATTAGTCTCTCAGTTTTGCACCGAAATTATTATTTAGACTTGCGACCAATTTTTTCATGATAGCTTCAATCACTTCATCTGTAAGAGTGCTAGAAGTTGCTTGAAAGGTCAAGCGTAAAGCTAGACTTTTTTTGCCTTTTTCAATGCTTTCACCTTGATATACATCAAATAACTCTACGTTTAATAATAAATTCGTTCCATAATTTTCAGCACATTTCATAACATCTTCGAATCGAATCTCATCAGAGATTATTATTGAAATATCTCTCTTTACTGATGGATATTTTGAAATTTTTTTGAAGCATGTTTTTTTCTTTTTTAAAATTTTATTTATAACAATTTCAAATATATATATATTTATAGGAATATTCAATTCAGTACATATTTTAGGGTGTAAACGTCCGTAATAACCCGCATTTTCGCCTTTCACAATCAAATCAACCGCCTGTCCAGGATGTAGTATTTTTGATGTACTTGGAAGCAACTCAATATCACTAGTGTGAACTAAGGAAGAAGCAAATGTCTGAACATCACGCTTTACATCATAGAAATCAGTTAGAATATTTTCTTTACCCCACTCTTTTTCGTTAATATTTCCAGTTATTAATCCGGCAATATGAGATTCTTGTTTGAGATCTTCTCTATTATTAAAAACTAAGCCCGTTTCAAAAATACGAATTCTTTGTTGCTGACGCTTAATATTGTATTGGAGTGTCTTTAGTAACCCTGATAGCAGACTTGTTCGCATTTCAGAGAATTCCGGTGCTATAGGGTTAGAAATTAATAAATTATCTTTTTTATGCAACAACTTATTTAGTTTTGGGTCGATAAAACTATACGTAATAACCTCATTATAATCACGGTTTATGAGGATTTCTCGTATACACCTGACCGTCTCTTGTTTTTCATTTGGCACATGCATTTTCAATTTATTGCTAGGGGCAGAAACAGGAATAGCGTCATAACTATAAATTCGTGCAAGTTCTTCTATAAGATCAACTTCAATATTTATATCAAAGCGATGTGAAGGTGCAACTGTTATCCATTTGTTTTTTTCATAATGGCATTGCATTTCTAAATTAATAAATGTCTCTGTTACGAATTGATTTTCAAACTCAATACCGAGTATGCGTTTTATCTGAGATTTTCGAAGAATAACTTGAGAATTCTTTGGTAATTCTTCATTTTTCAATACTTCAGTAATTCGTCCTGCTTCACCTCCACATGTTTTAATAACTAATTGCGTTGCACGCTCTATCGCTTTAGCTTGAAGTTCGGGATCTACTCCCCGCTCAAAGCGATGTGATGATTCTGTATGCAGCCCATATTGTCGGGCCTCTCCACTAATAAAATTTGGAGTGAAAAAGGCACTTTCTAGAAAGATATTTGCTGTCGTCAAGTTCACCGCACTTTCAAATCCACCCATAACACCAGCCATGGCTATTGGGCCCGATTCATCAGTTATGAGTAATGTTCCAGATTTTAAGTCAACATGAGATTCGTCAAGTAATTTTATCTTTTCTCCAGATTTAGACAGACGAACTTCGATATCACCATGTAAAAAGTCATTATCAAACGCATGCATAGGCTGACCTAATTCAAGCATAACAAAATTAGTGATATCAACAATTATATTAATGCTTCTAACACCTGATCGTCTTAGCTTCTCAGTCAACCAAAGTGGCGGTTTGACTGTTGCATCAACATTTTCTATGACTCTACCAAGGTATTTCGGACATTCTTTGAATGCAGTCAATTTGATATTTCGTTCTGTAGAGGTATTTACGTCACTCAATTGAACTTCAGGAACACTAAAATCGATTTTATTAAAGACTGCGACTTCACGAGCAATACCAACAAGACTCAAACAATCTCCACGATTAGGAGTTAGCGATATTTCAATAATATTATCGTTACTTTCAATAAGTTCTTTGAGATGCATTCCTATAGGTTCATGTATAGATACATCGATAATTCCATTATGATCATCAGACAACCCGATTTCTTTGGCAGAGCAAAGCATCCCACTTGAGCTAACTCCTTTTAGTGAAACAATTTTCAATTCATCTATACCTGGCAAAGTCGCTCCTACTTTAGCCAAAACTGTCCGCATCCCTTGTCTGACATTAGCAGCGCCACAAACAATCGTTAATAAATTTTCATCCCCACAATCTACTTCGCAAATTTGGAGTTTATCTGCGTTTGGATGTTTAGATACAGTTTTAACTTCTGCTATAACTAAACCTTCAAAACTTGGACATGCTGGTTCAATACCATCAACTTCAAGACCTGCCATGGTTAATTGATGCATGAGCATCTCAGAATTTATATCCGGATTAATAAACTCTCTTAACCATTTTTCACTGAATTTCATATTTCTCTACCTTCTTCAGTGAAATTGCTTAAGAAAACGTAAATCGTTATCAAAGAACATTCTTAAGTCGTCTATACCATAATAAAGCATAGCTAAACGCTCTACTCCCATGCCAAATGCTAATCCAGTATATTTTTCAGAATCAACACCCACATTTTTTAATACACTTGGATGAACCATCCCACAACCAAGCACTTCTAACCACCCTCTTTCACCCATTATGTCAACCTCCGCAGAAGGCTCGGTAAAAGGAAAATAAGAAGGTCGAAAACGTATGTCTAACTCTTTTCCAAAAAATATTTCGAGAAAATCAATCAACATTCCTTTTAAGTCTGCAAAAGTCACTGATTCATCTACAATAAGTCCTTCAATTTGATGAAACATCGGAGTGTGAGTCATGTCAGAATCACATCGATAGACACGACCAGGTGCGATAAAACGAAAAGGGGGTTCAGCATTTTGCATCACACGTATTTGTACTGAGGAAGTATGTGTTCTAAGTAACCTTCCATCAGGAAAATAAAAGGTATCATGCATAGCACGGGCAGGATGGTGTTCGGGAATATTTAATGCTTCAAAGTTGTGATAATCATCCTCAACTTCAGGACCCTCGACAACATC
>CAJJDJ010000067.1 GCA_905182825.1 Thiotrichaceae bacterium UBA7359 | reverse complement strand
GCTAATCAATATCACGATACTCCTAGAGGGAAATTAATTATTGATGTTCTAAAAAATGCTTATAATGTCGTTCCAACCACCGCAGCTAGAACGTCTTCTATTGACTAAGAATAAACATACCTCAATCATTCAAAAATGCGGAGGAATGAAGGTGTTTCTACTGTTCTAAATATTGCTCCTACTAAATAAAAATACATATTTGACTAATTACATTTCTTAGAAATTTCTGCTTTCATTTCATTAATGTCTTTCTGTCTTTCTTCTTCTGTCATTCTAACAATATTTCCATTTTCATCTTCTTTGTTTGCTCTAGGTCTAAAACTTAATGATTCCTTACGTTCTTTTAATTTTATACATTCCTTTTGTGTCTTTAACTTTTCAACTTTTTCCTCTGCTTTTTTACCTTTGGACAACAATCTGCTAGTCCTCAATTGATCAGCGAGCTTCTGTTTCACATCAAACTTTCCTTTGGCTGCTTTCGTATTCACCACTGATCTCAGTGTTTTTACTGTCTCACTCTTTTGGCCTGAATTTGGTGGAAATTGAGAAAAGTGAGTAACCCCTTTTTCATCGACCCATTTATAAATCTCAGCAGATACAACAAGACTAAAAAAAAATAGCATATAGACAAATAAAATTTTAAATTTGACACTTACTTGATACATTCTTTAGTTAACCCATAACTTTACTAGTACGCATAATACTTGGATTATGTTATATTTCACAATGCTAATTAATTTTATAAAATAATATTTAACTATATATATTTTTTATATTCACTTACTTTAAAGTAGGAAAAAATATGGCGTTTAGAGCACGTTCACTTATTATATCAACGTTTTTCATCATATTGTTTAGTTCAAATTTACTGGCTGCAGTTAAAATTGTTGAATGTGAGGATGAGCAAGGTAACAAAGTTTTTCAAAAATCGTGCCCTCCTGGCACCACACAAGTTGGTTCGAAAAAATTTAAAATAGGGAAAGCTTCTAAAAATATTATTATACGGGCAACCTTATTTGTAATCCCTGATTGTGATGCTTGTGATGATGTCAGGGATTTTTTAAGCGATAGAAATATACCAATGACTGAAAAAAACGTTAGTGATAACACTAAGTTTCAATCTGAATTGAAAAAGTTAACTGATGTTCTTGAAGTTCCAGTAACAATAATCGGCGACGAAATATTAACTGGATATAGCCGTTCTAAACTTTTGACTGCGCTTAAAAAATCTGGTTATACCGAAAACAATTAAACCAGATTTTTTTCATTTATCAATTCTTTAGGCAGCGAAAAAACAACTCGTTCAATAATCCCCGGGTTTTCTTCGACCATTGAAGCGCCCCATTTTTTCAGTTTGGCGATCACTTCTTCAACTAAAATTTCTGGAGCAGATGCGCCAGCAGTTAAACCAATGTTTTCTTTTCCATCAACCCATTCTTTTTTTATTTCAGAGGCATCATCTATCAGATAGGCCGGAACACCAGCTTTTTGTGATAATTCCATCAAACGAGTTGAGTTTGAACTGTTAGGTGATCCAACGACCAGAATCAAGTCGCACTTTGAAACTAGATTTTTAACTGCATCTTGACGATTTTGGGTTGCATAGCAAATGTCTTCTTTCTTTGGACCATCTATTTTAGGGAAACGTTCTCGTAACGCATTTATGACCTGAGCAGTATCATCCATCGATAATGTCGTTTGTGTTACAAATGCAAGAAACTCGGGATTTTTGACTTTTAGTTTCCATACATCCTCGACTGATTCAACCAAGTACATGCCGCCGTTTCCATTTCTTAGTTTATATTGGCCTATGGTTCCTTCGACTTCAGGATGTCCTTCATGCCCAATTAAAATGCATTCTCTCTCTTCATCCTGATACTTGCCAACCTCCATATGTACCTTAGTTACTAGAGGACAAATCGCATCAAACACCCTCAAACTTCGACGGGCAGCAACTTCACGCACTGCTTTCGAAACGCCATGCGCACTAAAAATAACAGTTGAATCATCAGGGACCTCATCTAGTTCTTCAACAAATACAGCACCTTTATCACGAAGTGAATTTACAACATATTTGTTATGCACTACTTCATGGCGAACATAGACTGGTGCTCCAAAAAGCGTCAAAGCCCTTTCGACAATCTCAATAGCGCGATCTACACCAGCACAAAAACCACGTGGGTTAGCAAGTAATATTTGCATTTGATTTTATCCTTTAAGCATATTTAATGATTATTGCTTTAAAAAGCAAAACCTGAGTATAGCAAATTATCAATTCTCAATCTCTGCCTCTTTTAAAAACAGGCTATCAATAATCAACATTATTGCACCTATTGTAATAGCAGAGTCAGCAATGTTGAAGGCAGGCCAAAACATATCTTCATAATAGACTTCAATAAAATCGATAACGTAACCTAAAATTATTCTGTCACAAACGTTACCGATCGCACCACCCAAGATCAATGCCAAAGCAGTTAATAACCAGCGTTTATTTTTTGGCAAACCATTCATCCAAACAATAATCACGATACTGACCACACTTGCGATGCCAATAAAGAACCATCGCTGCCAACCACCTGCTTGGCTTAAGAAGCTAAAAGCAGCTCCTGTATTATGCATCAGGGTTAGATTGAATCCAGGAATAATAGAGATTGGCTGATACATTAACAATACATGAGAGGCAAAATATTTTGTCACTTGATCAAAAAGAATTATTACTAATGACAAACTCAACCATTTAAACATCTCTAAAATCCGTAATTCAGTCATTACTAATGTTTTCAATACAGCGGACACACAACTCGGGATGTGTTTCATCTGAACCTACATCCTCTCGATGATGCCAACAGCGGATACATTTATTATGTTTTGATGCTAACACCTGAACATATAAACCAGACATTTCAGACTCTATAGCCGCTAAAGGTTTTTCGGAAATATCATATATACGTGCATAAGAAGTTATCAAAACAAAACGTAATTGATCGCCTAATGTTCCAAGTTGCCGTTTGATCTCATCACTACAATAGAGGTCGACTTCCGCATCTAATGACGAACCAATCTCGCCATCAACACGCAAGGTCTCGAGTTTCTTATTAATTTCATCACGCACAAGAATAATGGCATCCCAAACAACTTTGCGCTGTTGCGCGTCTGCCTCATTTATTTTTAACGAATACCAATCCTCCAGAAAGACAGAATCACTTCGCTTACCAGGAATACAATTCCAAATTTCATCGGCAGTGAAACTTAGAATCGGTGATAACCATCGAACCATCATTTCTATAATATGATACATCGCGGTCTGAGTTGACCGTCGCATCAAACTATTCTCGGGTGATGTGTACTGTCTGTCTTTAGCAATATCGAGATAAAAGCCACCCATTTCGACCACACAAAATTGATGCAACATTTGGTAAATTAAATGAAATTCATAATTATTGTAAGCAATGATAATTTCTTCCTGTAGCTGCAAAGCATGTTCAACTGCCCACTTATCAATTTCCAGCATATCTGCATAGCTAACACTATTTTTTTCAGGGTCAAAGCCGTCAAGATTAGACAATAAATAACGCGTCGTATTGCGAAAACGACGGTATGCATCTGACATGCGTTTGAGAATTTCATCAGACACACTCATCTCAGTACGATAATCAGTTGCGGCTACCCATAAACGCAGAACGTCTGCACCTAGGGCATTCATGACTTTTTGAGGGGCAACGACATTACCCTTGGACTTAGACATCTTCATGCCCTTTGCATCAACAGTAAAACCGTGAGTTAAAACACTACGATAAGGCTGTTCACCATTATTCATTGCAACTGAAGTTAGTAATGAGGATTGAAACCAGCCACGATGTTGGTCAGAACCTTCCAAATAAAGATCAGCGGGGAAATCTAATCGCTCATCATCATTCAACACAGAAAAATGTGTGACACCTGAATCGAACCAGACATCTAGGGTGTCTATCACCTTGAAGTATTGCTCTGATTCATCACCGAGTAATGTAGCTATATCTAAATCAAACCAAGCTTCAATACCTTTCTCTTCAATCAAATCAGCTACGGTTCTAATCAACTCTCCTGTCTCTGGATGTAATTCCTGTGTCTCACGGTGTATGAACACAGCAATGGGAACACCCCAAGTACGCTGACGTGAAATACACCAGTCCGGACGACCTTCGACCATACCATTTATACGCTCTTCACCCCATGAAGGTAACCAAGTTACATTCTTAATCGCTTCCAATGTTTCACTTCGTAAACCATTAGCATCCATACTGATAAACCATTGCGGTGTTGCACGAAAAATAATGGGCGTCTTGTGTCTCCAACAATGAGGGTAGCTATGTAGTAATGTTGCTTCATGCAATAAGTTCCCTTTATCTACTAATACGCTTAATACTGAAGCATTAGCTTTAAACACG
>CAJJDJ010000066.1 GCA_905182825.1 Thiotrichaceae bacterium UBA7359 | reverse complement strand
ATCGTCAAGAATTACAAGAATTTTTCGCTTCGGAGGAAGAAGATGAAGACTTTGATGAAGATGAAGGCTTTGATGATGAAGACTTCAATGAAGAAGACCTTTATGAAGACTTACCCGATGGGAATGGTTCATTAGAAAGACCGACAGATGTGGGAGAAGTTGTACGATTAGCGAAAGTCTTAGAAACCGTTAAGTCTCGTGTTGAATGGCTGGAACGTTTAAAAGTAAATCCTGACGAGCGTGCGCGATTAAGTGAATTAACAAAAATAGAACTAACTCAAGAAGTACTCGACACCATCATTGAAGCGGCTAAATCAGAAGCAGTGTTTATAGAAAATCAGATAAGACTATTGATTGAGAGCACAGAAGCGATGCTTTCGCCTGCTCCAATGTTCACTGCGGAAGTACGTGATTATGATTCGATGCAGACAGTTCACTATGGCACTGATTATTTGAATAGTTTACCGCGTCATCCATTATTGAATATTAATTAAAATGTTATTATCATGTTAAAAATAAATATTTTCTGCTTAGTCATATTTACATTACTTTTTAATGTAAATATTGCAGCGGTTATTCTTAATGCGGATGAAGTAGAACAATCAGAATTAACATTGCTTCAGGATGAAACAAAAGTGTTTCAGTCTATTGGGATGGGCATTGCATTATCACTTGCTGAATGTGAAGGTGTCGATTTGTGCTCACTTACAGTAGAAGAAAATGAAATCAAAGAATTACTTAAAGCGCTTGAATCAAGAATCAGCGCTTTGATTTTGAAGCAAGAAGATGCAAAAGATTCTTCTGGTATAGACAATGTTTTGACTGCCTATATGAATGAACGTGATAGCTATAATGCACATTTAGAAAAGCTCCGGAGCATCACTAGCACACTTGATCCTGATACTTTTTTGAAAGAATCCAACGAAATTGATATGGATTTCCCTGTTGAATCTGCAAGAAATGAAGCGTTGTTTGATTATCTTACCGAGCTTGAAGCTTTTGAAGATGAAGAACTTGAAGATGACGAAGATTTGGAAGACCTTCCAGACTTAACAGAATTAGACGACGTTAACTCGATTCCTTAATTTAAAATGAAGATTAAAAAAATATGACTAAAAAACCATCTAGTACCTCTCCCTCTCCCATATTGCCTTTGTTTTATAAGCAAGTTGTACCACTAAATAAAGAAGTACACGGTGAACTTTATGTAGAAGGCATAGAAGATTATTTACACACTAAGGATACAAATAGTATCTATATTGCTGCTGTTGAATTTTTGCAAGTATCACGTGAATATCCAATTGTATTTGCAAAAGGAAAAGATGATATGGTTTTTCCTGTAGCCTTATTAGGCATGGAGCAGAATCAAAACGTATTTATAGATAAAAAGGGTGATTGGACAGCAAATTATATTCCAGCTTATGTGAGACGTTATCCTTTTATACTCGCAACAGCAGATGACACTAAAGATAACTTTACCGTTTGTATTGATGAGAGTTTCTCTGGCTTTAACACGATAAAAAAAGGAAAAGCGCTGTTTGATGATAAGGGAGAGCATAGTGATGTTCTAAACAATGCGGTAGATTTTCTTAAGGATTATCAAAATCATGTGCAATTAACTACACAGTTTTGTGAAAATATAGGTAAATTAGATATTTTAGAGCCCATGCAAGCAAACATCGAACGTGCAACAGGTGAAAAAACCTCTTTGGGTGGTTTTATGGGGGTTAATCGAGAAAAATTAAAAGCACTTAAACCGGTGAAATTAGCAGAGTTATTAAATACCGACGAGATGGAGTTAATATTTATGCATTTGTCGTCTTTGTCTAATCTCAATGGATTAATGAAAGAAATTAGTTAAATCAGCTTGTTAATAAAACAAACACGGTTGAATTACCCAGCATCTAATGGCCGTTTAATAGAAAATTGCATCTAATTTTTTAGAATTACTTTACTCATTGTCGATCTTAATCGGTTGATTAGGATCGATGTCTTCTTTAGGACCATACTTCTTTACGTAAGATGTGATGACTTTATCAGCTTCTTTTAGTTCTTCTTCAGAAAGTTTGGTCCTCGCTTTATCTATGGCTGCTACAGATAATTTATGTTCATGAGCTGCACCGACGCTGTACCAGATGTAAGCATATTCGAAGTCTTTTGGTACGCCTCGACCTTTAAAATACAAATCACCCAATTTATACTGTGCTTGTGATATGTTTTTTTCTGAAGCTTTACGAAACCATTGACCGGCGTTCTTGTAATCTTGTTCTACGCCTTGTCCCTTCATATACATCATTCCCATATAATACTGTGCATAGCCATGATCTGAGATTTCTGCCAGTGATTGCATCGTTGTGAATGCTTTCTCATAGTCTCCTTTCAAATAAGCGATAACGCCGTCATTGAAATCTGCATGAACAGAAGAGGCGAGTAGGGTAAATAATAAGATGGATATTGAACTAATTTTTTTCATATTTTAAAACTCACAGTTGGTATTGCGATTGAACTCTCGTAAAATACGCCGCTTGTTACATGTCAAATTGTTTTGAGAGGCATAAATATTGTATTTGTTATGGTGTCGGACCATAAAGATTCCGAATTGTTTCATGCAAGATGAAGATTGTAAATAATATGGGGGCATAAATGAATAAATTTCAGGCGTTTAGGGTATATCAAGAGAATAAAGAGGTAGTAGGCCGTCTAGAAACTATGACGGTTGATGATCTTGATGCGGGGGATGTGCTCATAAGGACAGCTTATTCAGCAGTAAATTATAAGGATGCATTAGCTGGCACAGGAGCCGGCAAGATTCTTCGCCATTTTCCCTGTATTGCTGGAGTCGACGTTTCCGGTACGGTGTTTGAATCACAGGATAAACGCTTTAAAGAAGGTGATTTAGTATTGGTGACGGGCTATGAGTTTGGTGTTGATCATGATGGTGGGTTTTCTGAGTATGTTCGTGTACCTGCTGAGTGGGTAGTGCCGATACCGGGTTCAATGAGCTTATTTGATGCGATGGCGATTGGAACCGCTGGATTTACAGTTGCATTATGCGTTCAACGACTAGAAGAGAATAATC
>CAJJDJ010000065.1 GCA_905182825.1 Thiotrichaceae bacterium UBA7359 | reverse complement strand
GACTGCCTTGATGCTTTTGCCGTCTTTTATAAAATCGATCAAAACTGGCGGACTAGCAACATCATATCCCCATCGATCGTGAGGCACTTGCTGATAAGCCCATTTAAGTATACCGGTATTCACGTCGACAGCGACTAGACTAACCGTGTTTCGACTATCGCCAGGTCGAGTCGAATCTTCCATCTGCGGTGACGGATTACCTGTTCCAAAATAAAGCAAGCCTAATTCTGTATCTAGTGCCGGCGTTGTCCAAATGGAACCGCCACCTAATTTCCAGGAATCTTTATATTTCTTATAATTTTCTTTTTCTTTTTTGATATTACGATTGAAACTCTCACCACCTGATGCAGTTTCAGTCCAATCACCTGCCCAGTCTTCTTCAGAAGAGCTATACCAACGCCATATTTCTTCACCGCTATTGACATCATAAGCCACCATGAATCCACGCAAGCCGTGTCCACCACCAGCAAACCCACCTACAGCCAGTGTTGATTTACCATCCTGCTCTACTTCCATGTGTAAACCGTAACCGGCACCGGTGATGCCAACAAAGATCTTGCCATCGAAAACTTGAGGCGCGAGACTCGCGCTGTGTCCAGATGCGCCTGTCATTACGGCTCCCTTTAATTCTTCCATATTCGTAATCGGGTTCATTTCTTCATCGACACCTGAATTTGGATCTGAAATAGGGACATCCCACAATCGTTCACCTGTCTTTTGATCTAATGCGATTAAACGAGCATCAATTGTGACTGTAAATACTTTACCATCAGAGACAGCAGGTCCTCGGTTTGAAGGTCCACAGCAAAACTTATCACCATTTAAATCATGTTTATAACGCCAGATTTCTTTACCTGTTAGCCCATCAATTGATATGACATCATTCAGAGGCGTCGTGATAAACATAACACCATCAATCACGATAGGGCTCGTTTGAAAAGTTTTTTTAATACCTGTTTTATAAGTCCACACGAGTTCTAATTGTTCTACATTTTCGGTAGTGATCTGGTTCAGCTCGCTAAAACGATGATTTTCATAATTATTTCCGTACTTTGCCCAATCTACTGAATCACTATCACTTGATTTTGTAACTTCAGTATCAATGGTTTTAGTTTCGTCTTTATCTGAACATGCAGACAAAGAAAAAATAAAAAATGTGTAAATTGTGATCTTTAGAAATAGTTTTAGATTATCGTTTTTCATGGTTTTATGTGTAACTCAAAGTTATGAATAAGGGAGATTAATTATTTATTCCTACAAAATGATATCCAATTATGATAACTGAACATAATAATCATCGTTAATTGATGATTATTATTATTCTCTTAGCTATCTAATAGGATGTCAGCTTAATTTAACCTTTCGGCTCAGCTTTAATACTGTTTACGTTCCTATAGCCACGAGGAAGCATGTTTCCACGTCTCCCTCGTTCACCTATATAGTATTCCTGATCGGCAGACTTCATTGTCATGTGTTTCTTACCTGCATAGATAAGCAAATTATCGGTCTCAGCCATTGTTGTTATCGCAACAACATATTCTTCGCGTGTTTTTATTTTTGCAGGTAGTATCTGAATAATCTTCAGACCTTTACCCTTTGATAACAAGGTCAATTCACTCATAGGAAACATCAACATGCGCCCGATTGAACTGACCGCGGCTACCCAATCATTTTTCATATCGTTCACTTTGCTTGGTGCTAATATATTTACACCATTCGGTACCGAAATGACCGCTTTACCATTTCTATTTTTTGTATAAACATCTTCGAGCTTAAGCATAAATCCATAACCCGCATCTGACGCAACGAGGTAAACAGAATCTGGTTCCCCAGCCATAACACCTGCAAAAGTTACACCATCAGGAGGTGTTAAACGAGCTGAGATAGGTTCACCTAGACTCCGTGCAGAAGGTAATGAGTGAGTTGGTAATGAATAACAGCGTCCACTTGAGTCAAGAAACACAGCGGACTGATTACTTCTACCGAGGCTTGCCTGCTTGAAGCTATCACCACTCTTGTAATTCAGTGATTCTGGATCGACTTCATGACTTTTTGCAGAACGAACCCATCCTTTTACTGAGAGTATGATGGTGACCGGTTCTGTCGGAACAAGACTAGTTTCATCGATTGCTTTTGCTTCTATACCTTCTTTCAAAGGTGACTTTCGTTCATCGCCATATTCTGAGGCATCTGCTTCGAGCTCTTTACGAACTAAGGTTTTCAGTCGTTGGTTTGAAGCTAATGTAGTATCAAGTTGTTTATGTTCATCATCGAGTTCATCCAACTCGCCTTTGATCTTGATCTCTTCCAACTTGGCTAATTTACGTAACTTCAAGTCAAGTACTGCATCTGCTTGAATGTCACTCAAATTAAACCGCTTCATCAGAACTGCTTTAGGTTTATCTTCTTCTCTGATGATCTCAATCACTTCATCGATTTTCAAATACGCGGTCATCAAACCTTCAAGTACATGAATCTGGGCAAGCACCTTATCCAGACGAAATTGCAATCTTCTGCGAACGGTTTCAGTTCTGTATTCCAGCCATTCTTTCAATATGACTCGCAAGTCTTTCACTTGAGGGCGACCATTGAGCCCGATGATATTAAGGTTTACACGATAACTACGCTCAAGATCGGTAGTCGCATACAGATGCAGTATTAATTCATCCAGATTAATTCGGTTGGAACGCGGTATCAGAATCAGTCTGACCGGGTTTTCATGATCTGATTCATCACGCAAGTCTTCCAGCATGGGTAATTTCTTGGCCTGCATCTGTGCTGCAATTTGTTCAAGAATCTTACTGCCAGAACTCTGATGAGGCAGTGCCGTTATAACAATGTTGCCGTCTTCCTTTTCCCAGATAGCGCGCATTTTAATTGAGCCATTACCCGTTTCGTAGATCTCTTGAATAGCTGATTTTGGGGTGATAATTTCAGCTCGAGTCGGATAATCCGGGCCTTTAATATGCTCACACAATTCTTTTACCGTACTCTTTGGTAACTCTAGTAATCGGATACATGCACTAGCGACCTCTTTCAGGTTATGTGGAGGAATGTCTGTTGCCATACCAACAGCAATACCAGTAGTACCATTCAGGAGAATATTCGGTAATCGAGCAGGTAGTATCTTCGGTTCTTCCAGGGTGCCATCGAAATTAGGTACCCAATCAACTGTTCCTTGCGAAACCTCACTTAACAAAACATCTGAATAAGAGGTTAGTTTTGATTCTGTATAACGCATTGCAGCAAAAGATTTAGGATCATCCATCGAACCCCAATTACCCTGCCCATCGACTAGTGGATAGCGATAGGAGAAATTCTGAGCCATTAGGACCATGGCCTCATAACAAGCCGAATCACCGTGCGGATGAAATTTGCCTAGGACATCACCAATCGTGCGTGCGGATTTCTTATATTTTGCCGATGACTTTAAGCCCAACTCTGACATGGCATAGATAATTCGGCGTTGCACTGGTTTCAGACCATCGCCTATATTCGGTAAGGCACGGTCAAGAATAACGTACATAGAATAGTCGAGATAGGCTTTCTCGGTAAACTCTTGTAGTGGCCTTTGTTCATTTTGCTCGAAATCAAAAGTCATTGAAGCGGGCATTGCGATTTCCTCTAATAAACATTAGGTATATTTTATATATATCTGTTTTATATATACTTTTTAATCTAACTTAATATTTTGCATTAACTAATAATTGTGCTAAATAACAACAGCTTGATCACCACTCATCTCAAGCCATTTCTTTCGATCAGCTGCACGCTTCTTGCCGAGTAGCATATCCATCACTTTTTCAGCTTGTTTTTCGTTTGGCAGAGTCAGTTGCACCAATCGTCGTGTTGCAGTTGCCATTGTTGTTTCACGCAACTGAATTGGGTTCATCTCACCCAGTCCTTTAAAACGTTGTACAGACGCATTGCCACGTTTCTTTTCAGCCGTAATCTTATCAAGCACGCCCTGTTTTTCAGCATCATCCAAGGCGTAATAAACATCCTTTGCCACATCGATTCGATAAAGTGGAGGCATGGCAACATATATATGTCCATTTTCAACGAGTGATTTGAAGTGTTTCAGAAATAATGCACAGATTAAAGTTGCGATGTGTAATCCATCAGAATCTGCGTCAGCAAGTATACATATTTTGCCATAGCGTAAACCGGAAAGGTCGTCTGAACCAGGATCAACACCCACGGCAACGGCAATATCATGTACTTCCTTAGACGATAGTACTTCTGCTGAATCTACTTCCCAGGTATTTAATATCTTACCCCTCAACGGCATAACCGCCTGAAATTGACGATCTCGCGCCTGTTTCGCTGAACCGCCCGCTGAGTCACCTTCAACCAAGAACAGTTCAGATACATTGATGTCTTGCATTGAACAGTCGGCTAACTTACCGGGCAACGCCGGTCCGCCACTGATTTTTTTTCGAACAATCTTTTTATTGGATTTGAGTCGTTTTTGTGCTGCCGCTATAACCAGTTCGGTAATACGTTCCCCCATTTCAACATGTTTATGTAGCCATTGGCTTAGCGTATCTTTAACAACGCCAGAAACGAATGTGGTGCATTCGCGTGAAGAAAGACGTTCTTTGGTTTGTCCAGCAAATTGCGGGTCATCCATTTTCACTGACAATATATAGCAGCAATTATCCCAAACATCGTCAGCACTTAATTTAACACCGCGAGGTAATAGATTTCTGGATTCACAAAAATCTCGAATAGCATCTAATAAGCCCTGTCGCATTCCATTTACATGTGTACCACCTTGAGGTGTTGGCACAAGATTAACATAACTTTCAGTGATCATATCTGATGACTCAGGCAACCAATGCAACGCCCAGTCAACTGCCTCATGTTCACCATGTAGCGAACCAAGAAAAGGTTCCGGCGGCAAGAGCACTACGCCTACTAATTCTTCAACCAGATAGGTCTTGATACCATCTTCGTAACACCATTCTTCTTTTGTATTTGTTACTTTATCGTTCAGTCGGATCGTAACACCAGGACATAACACTGCCTTAGCGCGCATTAAGTGTTTTAATTTTGCCACTGCATATTTTGTGGTATCAAAATATTTTGAATTCGGCCAAAACCGAATCGTTGTTCCAGTGTTTTTCTTACCTACAATACCAATCACTTCTAGTTCGGAAGATTTTTCACCTTCCTTGAATGTCATTTTGTATTCCTTAGCATCACGTTTAACCGAAACCTCAAGATCTTTTGATAAAGCATTCACAACAGACACACCAACGCCATGTAAGCCGCCAGAAAACTTATAATTTTTATTTGAAAACTTACCGCCAGAATGGAGTCGTGTAAAAATAACCTCTACACCGGATAATTTTTCTTCAGGATGCTTGTCTACAGGCATACCCCTACCATCATCCGAAACAGTCACCGAACCGTCCCTATGTAAAATGACATCAATTTTTGAAGCGTAGCCCGAAATAACTTCATCAACACTATTATCCAAAACTTCCTGAACAAGATGGTTTGGTCGACTCGTGTCCGTATACATACCGGGACGTTTACGAACCGGTTCCAGACCGGTTAATACCTCAATATCAGAAGCATCATATTTTGATGACAAGTGAATTATCTCATTTTAAGTGATTTTATGGCCGATACAGAACTCACATTTAGTAATGCTTAGTTTATTATACTCTCTAGAAATACTTCAAAGGAAGTTGAATATTTTATTTTAATTAATAAACTAGTCAATAATTTCTATTTTGCAATGGAAGTTACTAAATATTTATTTATAACGACTTTTATATTTTTTTAAAATTTTTACGTTTCACATTTTACATTCGTATATGATTATATGATAAGCAACATTTACTTAGACTCTGTCTAATCAAATATTTTAAAATTTGCTATACTGGTAATCAGCGAAAGTGATGCTAATATGCCCGATTTTTTAGCGGTACTACTTGCTATAATTCATAATTAATTTAAGAGATTTCTTGTGCCAAAGAAAACTAATTCAATAAATTTCGAAAAGTCATTAATTGAGCTTGAAAAGCTGATAGAAACAATGGAAGAAGGTGATCTATCGCTAGAAGATTCACTTAAATATTTTGAGCGGGGCATTTTATTAACCCAAACATGTCAACAAGCCCTGACTGAAGCCGAACAGAAAGTGAGTGTTTTAGTCAAAAAGAGCGAAAACGCTAAATTAGAACCTTTCAACCCTAATGATAACGAAGAATAAATGACAGTTTTCTCTGAACGATTACAGGTTTATCAAAAATCTGTTGAATCTGCACTAAATTGCTGGTTACCAAAATCTTCAGATCAGCCTGAGAGATTACACGAAGCTATGCGCTATTCAGTGTTGGGCAATGGAAAACGTATACGTCCAGTTATATTATATGCGACTGGGGAAGCTTTTGGTATAGACCTAACTTCCTTAGATGGTCCAGCTTGTGCTGTTGAAATCATTCATGCTTATTCACTAATTCACGATGATTTACCTGCGATGGATGATGATGAATTACGTAGGGGACGTCCGACCTGCCACAAAGCCTATGATGAGGCCACTGCAATTTTAGCTGGCGATGCTCTTCAAGCTTTATCTTTCCACATATTAGCACATGACCCAAATATAAAGGTAAGTGCTCAAC
Source organism: Thiotrichaceae bacterium UBA7359 (assembly GCA_905182825.1). Lineage (GTDB taxonomy): Bacteria > Pseudomonadota > Gammaproteobacteria > Eutrophobiales > Eutrophobiaceae > UBA7359. The sequence goes on along the minus strand of CAJJDJ010000065.1, from coordinate 2,169 downwards.
AACGCTTGTCTATGATTAAAACACTTGCTATAGCGAGTGGTTCAAAAGGTATGGCTGGTGGTCAAGCCATAGATTTAGCCTCTGTCGGCATATCGCTGTCAATTGCTGAATTAGAAAACATGCACGTTCATAAAACAGGAGCACTAATTCGAGCAAGTGCGGAATTAGGTGCGCTATCCGTTGATAATGTAGACCAAAATTTATTATCTCGAATTTCACAATATGCAAAATGTATTGGTCTAGCCTTTCAAATCAAGGATGACATTCTTGATATTGAAAGTGACACCGAAACATTAGGTAAACCACAAGGTTCCGATATCGCCATGAACAAACCGACATATCCTAATCTTCTTGGCTTAGAGGGTGCAAAAAAAGCAGCTGATAGTTTATATAATCAAGCACTTGAATGTTTAGACGGCTTAGACGAAAAAGGTAATATGTTAAAAGCAATTGCTGATTATATCGTTAATCGCAATAATTAATCGGAACATTATCACTACACATGACGTCTTAATAAAATGGATAACACACTTAAATAGAGTAGAATCATCAATCTTAGCGATTTTTATTACTATTTTTCACCTTCGTAACCTAGGTAATTGGAATTTAAAAATATGAATAAACCTGTCTCCGCAGCTACTGAAATACCGGATACCCAAAACAGTCTAGATACTCGACATATCGCCATCGATAAAGTTGGTATTAAAGATATCAAGCACCCTATCGTGGTAAGTGATCGTTCTGGTCGTGAGCAACATACGGTTGCCAATTTCAATATGTATGTGAATTTACCGGAAGAGTATAAGGGCACGCATATGTCTCGGTTTGTTGAAATCCTGAATCATCATGAATATGAAATTACCGTGCAATCCTTTAAACGCATGATTGAAGAAATGACGGAGCGACTGAATGCTCAGTCGGGTGATATAGAAATGACCTTTCCATATTTTGTGAATAAAGCTGCGCCAGTGTCCGGTGTAAAAAGTCTTATGGATTATGAAGTGTCATTTATTGGGCAAATCAAAAACACAAAACCAGAGGTATTAGTAAAAGTTTTGGTGCCAGTAACTTCCTTATGTCCCTGTTCAAAAAGCATATCTGATTATGGTGCTCACAATCAGCGTTCTCATATAACAGCTTGCGTTAGGATGGCTGATTTTATTTGGATTGAAGAACTAATTGATGTGATTGAAAAAGTTGCATCTTGTGAGTTGTACGGTCTTTTGAAAAGACCAGATGAAAAGTATGTTACCGAACGAGCATATGATAATCCAAAGTTTGTTGAAGATATTGTCCGTGATGTTGCGGTAAAATTTAATGAAGATGAAAGAATATTAGGTTATACAGTCGAATCAGAGAACTTTGAATCAATACATAATCATTCTGCTTACGCCATGCTTTCCTGTGATAAAGATAAGAAAAACGTTTGATTTAACTCAAAGATATATTTATCAAGTTAATTAAAATGTTTTAACTATTAATATCATCGTCACAACAACATGACACTATAATCAGCTTTTTTCATGCCAGCATCTTCAATCTTCTGATAAACGAATTACTAAAATAAATCATATTGAATAACGTTTATAATTTAGCCAATTTTTTAGCCGTATTCCAAAGTTCATCCATTTCTTCCAAAGTCGCTTCACTTAGTGATTTATTGCTTTTTTTTAAGGTTTCTTCTATGTAATTAAAGCGGCTAATAAATTTTTCATTCGTATCCCTAAGTGAAGTTTCACAATTAATTTTATAATGTCGTGCGAGATTAACGCAGCAAAACATCAAATCGCCGAGTTCTTCAGAAATATCAGCGTTATTACTAGGTTCTTGTATCGCATGACGAAGCTCATTTAACTCTTCATCGATCTTATTCAGTATTTCTTGACTATTAGTCCAATCAAAACCAACAGTCGCTGCACATTTTTGTAATTTTTCAGCTCTTATAATGGCAGGCATGTGTTTATCTACATCATCAAGAAGATTGATTGGTTTATTAACTCTATTATTTCGTTCTTGCTGTTTTATTTCTTCCCAAAACGTTTTAACTTGTTCAACATTAACGACCTTGTTATTCGTAAACACATTAGGATGTCGACGTTCAAGCTTTTCATTCAGGTCTTTAAGCACATCCTGAAAATTAAAATGATCATTTTCATCAGCCATTTCAGT
>CAJJDJ010000064.1 GCA_905182825.1 Thiotrichaceae bacterium UBA7359 | reverse complement strand
GGTGGTTCTATCTCATCAATTTCTTTTTTTGTTCAGGTTGTTCAGGTCTTTGTTGTGTACGTATAAGTTCAACAGGGTTGAGAGCAGATAAATTCAAGTTAAGTGTAAGTTCGTTGCTTACCAATTGCTGAATTAAGATGAATATTGCAATATTGAAAATTATTGCAATAATGATTATGGACGGGGCCTTTGTCGTATCCAGAATGTTCAGCTTCGAAAGTCGCATGGTTCACACAATAGTAAAAATTAATTATTCATTCGATGCTGCAATTGACACGTTAGTAACACCAGCTAAACGCACTTGATCAAGTACTTCAACGGTGGTTCCAGTTTGTGCACTTTTATCCGCAAGGATAATGACTGTTCCTTCGGGATTTTGTGCATGCAAGTGTTCTACATGAGCACGAACAGCACGCATATCAATCTTTTGGCTGTCGATCCAAATTTCACCATCTTTGCTAACGCCAATGATCATGCTGCCTTGTTCTTCTCTGGCCGCAGTTTTTGCTGTTGGTCGATCTACATCAATTCCTGATTCTTTAGTAAAGGAAGCGGTAACAAGAAAAAATATTAACAAGATAAATACCATATCAATTAAAGGTGTCAGATTAACGCTTTCAGCAGCCGATTCTTGCTTTGTGTGTGTGTGTTTCATAATTAGTCGTGTGTTAGTAAATCTTTAGCCAGTAGTTCATTGGTTTTAGTCCGTTTGTAGAGATCTGCACTAAAGTATATGCCGATGATAGAAGTAACCAGGCCTGCTGTTGTTGGTAATAGTGCTCTTGAGATGCCTTCTGCCATACCACGGGCATTGCCATTACCAAAGACATTTAAAACTTCAAATATGGCGATCATTCCTGTCACAGTACCAAGCAAACCAAGTAGCGGTAATATTCCTGTCAATGCTCGAATGGGAATCAAGTTATGCTTTAATTCAATAGATATGTCACTTAATAAGCCATCTCTGATTCTTAATGCAAACCATGAGGACCGTTCACGACGTTTTTTCCATTGCTGAACAATCGATTTAAGTCGAAGAGGGTATATTTTATATATGAAATAATAGCGCTCAATTATTAATGCCCAAAGACATATTGATAGAAGAAAAACACCAGTGAACACTGGTCCACCTTTAACAAAAAAATCCCTCATTATGTCTATCTGATCAAACATTATTTTTGATATGAGTTTTTTCAGAAAGTTGCGCAACGAAAGCTGTACTTTTCTCATCCAATACTTGAATTAATGCATTACTTTTAGAAGAGAGAAAACTGTGGAAAAGCAACAAAGGAATAGCAACTAACAGACCCATGACAGTTGTTACTAGCGCCTGTGATATACCACCAGACATCACTCGCGGATCACCAGTTCCATATAGTGTTATGGATTGAAATGTTTCAATAATACCTGTTACAGTCCCGAGTAAGCCGAGTAAGGGTGATACTGCCGCAAGTAAAGCGAGTGCCGCCAATCCACGTTGAATTCTGGGCATTTCTTTTAATATAGCTTCATCTAGTTTCAGTCCCAATGTTTCTGTGTCGATGGACGGATTTTTCTCATAGACCTGCATAATACGGCCTAATGGGTTATCTTCAGCTTTTTTGTTTTTGAGCTGCTTTTTAACTTGATGACTAGTAGTCACTAATAAAAATAAGCGTTCTAACGCGATTAGAACACCTATGAGACCTATGAATATAATAACGTAACCAACAAGACCACCTTGTTCAATTCTATTTTTGAGATCGGGTACTTGAACCAGAAGAGCTAACATGCCGCCACGTGTTGGATCTATCGGGAATGCATGGACTCCGGAACTAGAAGTTTCAATATTTTGTGCCATGTCTAAAAAGCGCTGTCCCGGTTGTCTACCAGGTTCAATTAACTTTCCTGTTCCAGGTAAATTTCTTAAAAAACGTCCTGCAGAGACAGCATTAAAAACACCAATACGTGTTACATTTTGTTCAATTTCATTCCCTGCTGCGGTGATGATTTTGCCTGGAAAGGTCACGATTTTTCCTGATTCGACCATTTCGTCCATAGCCAATATCCAAAGTTCTTCCAGTTCTTCTAAGGAAGGCAATTCTTTACGCTCAGACAAGGTATCAAGAATTTTATCGCGGTTTGGTTTTTGAGCAGAGACGAGAGATGCATTAATAATGACATTTAGATCTCCAGCTATTTGTTTGATGATGCCATCAAGTTCTCCTAGGGCGCCCATTTTTTCCTTCAGAATATTATTTTGTCGTGCAATTTCTAGTTCTTGAGTATCATAATTATTTCTTAACGATGTGCTGCGTGTTTCTTCGTTACTCAGGATTTGTAGTGCATTGGTTAATAATTCTTCTTGCTTACTGTTGACTCTTTTAAATTTCGCTTCTCGTTTAGCAAGAACTTCTTTTTCCTGATAACGTTCTTTCTTTACTTGTTCTAACAATGACTGTAAATCATTAGGCTCATCAGCAGAAACGGATGATAGGAATATAAAAAAACTTAAAAAAATTAATCGCTTCATTATTCTTTCTCGGACATATGGATTGGTAGCTTAATCAATTCTGGTGGCGCTTGTTTTTTTGCGATTTGTAAACCTTGCTTAATAGAACGATTATATTCAGATGAGAGTTTCTCCCAAGATTTTGATTTTTTATTCCACACTCCACTCATCTTCCCATCAAGTGTCTGAAAGCTAATTAGCAATCGACCAACTCGTAATATATCAACTGTAAATTCCTGAGTTTCTAATTTCACTGTGTCAGAATATGTTTCTAATGTCCGACCATATTCCATTTCGATTTGATAGGCTTCCATGATGCGACGGTATTTTTCGGGTAGTGTTACATCTGGACGATCCATAATAGTTTTTAAGTCTGCGACGCGAGTTTGGCGTTCTTGTGTCAAAAAAGGAAGATCAAGTTCTACAAATTTTTCTAATGTATAAATCATCTTTACCATGAAAGGAATAATATCTCGTTGAGTTTCTTCAACATTGTCAAGTTGGCGCTTTATAGCATTTAAGGCAACTTTTTGTTGTCTAACTAATCTTGATAGTTGCCCATTATACGTATTCAAACTATCAGTTTTTCGTATTGCTTCACGATATTTTTGTACCATGTCATTAGTCTTGCTAACCAAAGCGTCGACTTTTTTTTGTGATATGACAACATCTTTCTGAGCGAGCAGCTTGGTTTCAACTGCTGAATCCAGAGATGTGGTTTCCGCATTAGTATTATTCAAAAGCGCAAGGCCTATGATTGATGATAAAATGAATGATTTGATGTACTTATTCATCAGGAGCTTTTCCTAATTTAATTAAAATGGTTATTTATTATTTCAGACGATCTTGTAGACTCATAATCTACCTTAAGAAGATAGTTTTTCATATAATTAGTTCAAATAGTATACATATTACCATCGATTAGTTCGGCTTAATTTCTAAAACTTTACTCAAGGGATCAAATTTCATGAGCCTTAGAATCAGACTCAATTTACTGATAACGATTTTGTTTGTCAGTCTATTTATTTGTAGTAGCTTTTATATCATTGCGAATGCACGTGATTCTGTTCAGCATGAAGTCGAGTCGACTGCAAATCTTGCTTTACAATTGATTGAAATTGCATTTTCTTCGACAACATTGAAGTCGGATGAACAAAAACAAATAGAAGTATTAAAAAAACTTTCAGAACAGGATTTAACACGCCATCTTCACATTGATATAGAAAGCTCAAATGATGTAATAACACCAGATGAAAAACATATTGTTGTTAAGGTCATAAAAGCGCCAAATTGGTTTGTAAAGCTAGTAACACCACCACTCACTGAAATTCGTCTTTGGTTGAACAATCCGATTGAACCACCAAGAGGAGTTGTCATCCGTGCTGATCCAGCTGATGAAATTGACGAAAACTGGACTGAAGTAAAGAGTATCTTAATCTTTTTGTTGGTGTTTATTATTTCGTCTAATATATTGTTATATTTTGTTATTGGAAAATACCTCGCACCAATAGACACAATACTGAAAGGTTTGTCAGATATCGAGAAAGGAAATTATGAATTAGAATTGCCTCATTTTCGCTTGCCTGAACTAGATCGAATTTCTCAACAATTTAATCATATGGCCAAAGTTTTGCTGGAGAGCAAGGCGAAAAATCAATCATTGACTAAATATTCACTTGAAATTCAGGAGGAAGAACGTCGACATCTGGCACAAGAACTACACGATGAATTAGGACAGACTATTGCAGCTATTAAAGCCATTGCTGCTGCCGTAATGAATGATAAAGAATCAGACAAAAACCAAATAAATTCAAGTCTAAAAACGATAATAGAATATTCAGATCATATTTATCAAGTTGCAAAAAACATGATGCATCGATTAAGGCCGTCGGTTTTAGATGAGTTTGGCTTGATTAAAGCATTACAGTCGATGATTGATGATTGGAATAGTCGACAAGATAATATTTTTTGTCATTTTTCATTCTCAAATATACCTAGTGATTTAACAGAACTTCTAAATATTAGCTTTTTTAGAATCGTTCAGGAAAGTTTGACGAACGCATTGAAATATTCATCTGCTAGCAAAATCTTGATTTCAATGAATTCGGTCAACTTTTCTGGTTCAAATTATATAAATCTAAATATTCATGATGATGGTGTTGGCTTAAATAAAGATAAACCAATGACAGGGTTAGGTTTGCCTGGGATGAAAGAACGAGTAGAAATGAATCATGGAAAATTCGAACTTATCAGTGAAGTTAATAAAGGTTTAACAATTGATATAAGTATTCCGATAAAATCATAAGAGATATCAATATGTCTAAAACAATAAACGTAATGTTAGTTGATGACCACGCAGTGGTTCGCGCTGGCTACAACATGTTGTTAAAAAATACTCCCGAGATAGTTGTCGTAGCAGAGGCAAGAAACGGAGAGGAAGCTTATCAATTATATATTACGCATAAGCCAGATGTTGTTGTTATGGATCTGTCTCTACCGGGAATTGGAGGTATAGAAGCAATAAAGCGTATTTGTTCTCGTGACAATAAAGCTACAATTCTCGTGTTTAGCATGCATGAAGAAGTCATCTTTGTGGAGCAATCATTACAAGCAGGCGCCAGTGGTTACATTACTAAAAGTACTGACCCTCAACTACTTGTTGAAGCGATAATACGTCTTTCAAGGGGAGAGAAATATATCGATGCCGAACTTGCACAAAGATTAGCATATGAGAAATCTCGAGGGAAAGACTCCTTGCTTTCTGAATTGTCTACACGTGAGTTTGAGATATTCTGCATGTTGGCAGAAGGTTCAAACACCAGTGAAATAGCAAAAAGATTGTTTCTAAGTTATAAAACAGTCGCGAATTATAGCACTCAAATAAAAAGTAAACTTGACGTATCAACTATTGCGGATATCGCACGGCTTGCAATCAGACATAATATTATAAAAGCGTAAAAAAATTGGAGCAGTTAGAATACCGCTCCATTAAACATTAGTCATTTATAATAACGCCCCATGGAAATTCACCAACTTTTATGGTTTTAATCACTTCATTTGAACTAGTTTTGATGACTGATACTGTTCCGCTTACACCATCTGTCGAAAATACCCGTTTTCCATTTTTACTGATCGCCAGCCCCCAAACGCGTTTTCCGACAGGTATGCTAGTAATTATCTCAAGAGTTTCAGCATCCATTACGACAACTTTATTAGCTCTCCCAGCAGCAACATAAATCACAGATTCATCCTTATTTAAAACAACATCCTTAGGTTTTGATTTACTATCACCACTACTTCCCCTTTTTAGTATTTCTCCTGTATTCATATCTATTTTAACAACTTCACCACTAATCTCGGCTGTTGCATAAGCAATGTCCCCCGATTTTGTAAACGTTGCTGCACGAGGACGAGAACCAACAAGAATATTCTTCTCGATGGTATTGTCAGATGCTTTAATTACATGCAGCATGTTGGTTGATTCACTGGTGATAATAACGCGTTTACCGTCAGCAGAAATGGCTACTCCTTCTGGTTCTAAGCCGACACTAATCTCTGCTATTTGTTCTCCCGTCTTTGGATCAAATACACTTGCTTTCGCATCATCTTCGTTGGATATGTATATGTTGCCGTTAGGATGAACGGCAAACGTTTCTGGATCAGAGCCAGCTTTAAATTCTCTCATGATTTTGAGTGAAACTGGGTCAATGACTTTTATTTTATTTTCTTCACTTACCGCAACATAAAGTTCACTTCCATCTGGTGATATCCCAATTCCTCTAGGACGGTCACCCACGTCGATAGTTGCTTCGACCACCAATGAGTTTCCGTTAATTACCGAAACAGAGTCACCTCGCTCATTGGTAACGAAAATACGGCCAGTGGGGTCAGCAACGACTTCATTACAAAAAAGTGCAAAAAGCATAAGTGGGATCAAATTTATTTTCATTTAAAACTCCTGGTATTGATAAATTCTTAATAATATATAGATTATTTTTCGCAGCTTAATAATCCTAAACTGTCTAATACCGGTGGTTTTGCAATGCCACGAACCGGCGCTTCTGCAACAATTATATTTTTTTCAATCAAGAGCATAGGTTGACGTAATTGCCCAGTTTCTCTGAAATTCATAACACTTCCTTTTTGACCATCAAAAGTAAGCTCAGTCTTTAGGTAATGTAACATTTCTGCAGGATCATTTATTTTTGTTCTTGCAACGGTATCCGACGTCATTTTTACAGAGGCCCAACCAGCCCATGAATTATCATTCATAGAAACTTTTTGATGTTTTTTGTATCGTTTATTTAGGTCACGTGCAGCGAACTTAACAAAATCCGGATGCCATGCCTGTGCTTTAGCATGTGAATGAGGATTCTTCTTTTTCCATTGATTTGTTGCGTCTAATTGCATCATGTTACTAGGAATTATATGCAATGCATTTTTTATACAAGCTGTTCTCAACAGGTCATTCTTGATAGATAAATTAAATATAGCGATATTTGGTAGAATATCAGTAAGCTTCTTATAAGTATCAATATCGACAACTGTTAGTATTGCAATATATTTCGAAAAATCGTGCGTATGTACATTTTTCACATTTATTAGCTCTAGTTCGTATTTTTGATTTAGAAATTGACCTTGTAAGTTAGCTTCTC
>CAJJDJ010000063.1 GCA_905182825.1 Thiotrichaceae bacterium UBA7359 | reverse complement strand
TTGGTCATCTATGCCAATCCGTGTTTTTATTGTGACGGGAATTTTTACAGTAGATTGAATCTTATTGATGCAATCACTTATGAGTTCTGTGTTTGACATCAAACAGGCACCAAACTGTCCATTTTGAACACGGTGACTCGGGCAGCCGATATTTAAGTTAATTTCGTCATAACCTTCGTCTTCTGCAATTTGAGCGCATAAAGCGAGATCGTTAGGATTGTTTCCACCTAACTGTATAGCTAGAGGATGTTCAATCTCATTGAAATCTAAAAATCGTTTTCGATCGCCATGAATCAATGCGCCAGTTGTTATCATTTCCGTATATAGAACAACACGCGCTGATAACAGTCTCATAAAATACCGAAAGTGTTTATCGGTATGTTTCATCATCGGAGCGATACTCAATCGTCTGTCAATTTGGTTTGTATGCATAAAAGCGTAACTAATAATTAGTATAAGATATGATTGAATCAGTAAAAGAAGGGCGCAAATAAAAACCACGGGGCAGAGTTAATTTATTTTTGCCCGATTGGTTGTTATCTCTAGTTAAACTTTTGGAATGGGCAGCTTTGGGTCTGATTTGTAAATATTTTCCCATGGATGAACTAATTTGATCTATATTTCCTAATACGATCATGTCACAGAGTTCTTGCCAATCATCTTTCAACTGTTTTTTTTGTGCTGTACTCGGCTTCCATAAGACAGGCGATCCTATTCTTCGTAAATGAATAGGGGTGTTCTTATTTGCTTCAAAGGGTATCCATAGTACTTCTGTTAATTTACATCTTACCAGAGATGATTCCCAAGAAGACAAGGCAATTGGGTTAAGTTGTGTAACACATATGTAAGTTGATTCTTTCGGTTTCCCATTAGCATCAATAGGAATTGATTTTAATTCAATTCCTAGGTTTATAAAATCAGGTTCTGGAGCACTAGCGGCATTTGCACCCAGTGAGAGTTCTAACAAATTACCAAGCCAACCTTTTGTATGAATTGATGATTCAGGAACACCTTTACCCATCATATTTGCGAGTTGTAGGATTGTAATCCCTGCGATAGCATTTGCACGTTCAATTAGTTCTTTTCTAGTAAGAGGTGGTGAAACGTTCATTATTATAAATCAAAGTAGTGTCATGAAAGCGCATCAATAATTGAATTCTTCAAACATTGAAGTTTTAATGGGTCATCGAGCATTCTATTTTGATCGTTTTGTACATAGAAAATATCTTCAGCACGTTCACCATAAGTTGCGATTTTTGCATTTTGTAATTTAATTCCGCATGCATCCATAGCCATTCCTATACGTGAAAGTAATCCTGGTCTATCAATTGTGCTTACTTCCATGACAGTTCGATTATTTTTTACATCCGACTCGAAAGTAATATGTGTCGGTAGGTTGAAACTCTTCAATTGTCTTTTGACTAACCAGTTATCTTGTTTTACCTCATCTGAGATGAGTTTTAATTCTTTTGTTATTCTATTTTTCACTTCATTACTTCGTTGATTATTTTTGATCAACATGCCATTGTTTTCCAAAATAACGAAGGTGTCTAATACGAAATTTTTTCGATTAGTAATAATTTTTGCATCTAAAACTGTAAGTCCCAGCTTTTCAATTGCTCTACTTATTGTTGCAAAAATATTTTTTCTATCATTCATATAAACAAAAATAAGGCTACCACCACGACTAGATTTATTCATGACTAGAACTAATGGGTCTGATTTATTTTTATATTTGAGAATACCCTCCGTATGCCAAGCAATTTCATCGGGATTATGTCTAATGAAATATTCACTATCAATGGTTTTCCAGAGGCTAAGAATACTTTTTTCAGATATGTCGTTCTGTATTATCAATGCTAATGATTCATGTTTTGCATCTTTAATACGTTCTCTTTTTAGTATTGGTTTCTGATTCCCACGTCTTAATTCGTACAATGTGTGCTGGTAAAGATTAGACATCTGTGTTGATTTCCAACTATTCCAAAGTTCTGGGTTGGTGCCACGTATATCTGCGACAGTGAGAATATAAAGGTAATTCAAATGAGTCTGATCACGTACTTCACTAGCAAATTTCTTTATGACTTCTGGATCATCAATGTCTTCTCGTTGTGAAGTTTTACTGATTAACAAATGTTTTTCTACGAGCCATGCTACTAATTTTGAGTCGTAATCGCTTAGTTGATGTATTTTACAGAAGGTATAAGCCTCTTCCATTCCCAATTTTGAATGATCACCACCACGCCCTTTTGCAATATCATGAAATAGACCTGCGAGATATAGTAGCTCTAGTTTTGGTATTTTTTTGATGATTATATTACAAATCGGAAATTTTTCTTTATATTCATCAGTAGCAAAGAGCCGAAGGTTTTGTATTACGGTCAAGATATGCTCATCTACTGTAAATATATGAAATAAATCAAATTGCATTTGTCCTTCGATGGCTGCAAATGCGGGAATGTAGGCACTTAAAACACCATAACGATGCATCATTCTAAGGTTGTGGCCAACCATATTGGGTTGTTTAAGAATTTCTAAAAATAAATTTTGATTGCGTATGTCGTTTCTAAAACGAGTATCTATCAAATGTAAATTATTTCTAATAAGGCGTATTGTCTTAGCGCGTACACCTTTTATCGTCAGATCTTGCTGACAAAGTAAAAAAATTTCGAACAAAGCAAATGGATAATGCTTGAAAATATTTTTATTTATGACTTCTATATAGCTGTTTCTTTTTTGGAAGCGAGCATTGAGAGGATTTATCTTTTCTTTACGTTTTTTGTAGATTATTTCTTCTTGAAAATTTTGTAACAACATTTCATTCAATCGGTTTATTTCTCGTATTGATTTAAAATA
>CAJJDJ010000062.1 GCA_905182825.1 Thiotrichaceae bacterium UBA7359 | reverse complement strand
TCGGTTTGGCACCGCTGTTGATGAACACACAACATAATCATTCAGATATAATTCATATCGGTGATTATGTGAGTTCATGTGGCAGTAAGAAGCATATAGCCTATGCCGCTAGCAAAGCGGGGCAAGACAACCTTACTTATTCCTTCTCTTCGAAGTTAGCACCAAAAGTCAAAGTTAATAGCCTGTCACCTTCTTTGATCTTGTTTAATCATGAAGATGATGATGAATATAAAAAGAAGGCATTAAAAAAAAGTTTAATGGAACGTGAAGGAGGCTGTGCTGAGTTTCAAAATGCGATCGATTATCTACTCAACAGTCAATACATTACTGGTAGGATACTGCCTCTTGATGGTGGTAGACATCTGAAGTGATATTAGTGTTAAAACTAATTTGAAATATAATATTAACTTTACACTAACGACTGAAATTGTAGTGTTTTTATTAGCACTTTGAATAATTTCAATTATAGAACTAGTTTTTACCTGAAGTATTTTTTCTATCGTATGATTTAGTGGTGGTAACTCATGAAATTCGATAATTATATCGGCATCGATTACTCCGGTGCTAAAACAGTCGAAAGTCGGCTTAAAGGACTGCAAGTATATGAAGCGACACAAGATGAGCAACCAGCGAAAATAACTACCCCAGCACAAGGTGTAAAAAATTGGTCGCGTTTCGAGGTTGCTCAATATTGTAAGAATGTACTGGAATCTGATGAAATATCAATCATTGGAATCGATCATGGATTTTCATTCCCAATTGACTATATGAAACGTTATGGGATTAATTCATGGGATGATTTTTTGCTTGATTTTGTACGCCATTGGCCAACAGCTGAGCCACTTACTCGTGTTGATTCGGTGCGTAATAATAATCCACGTATCGGTGAAGCAAAAGAGTTGCGCCTCTGTGAGGAGTGGACGGCAACTGCAAAAAGTGTCTTTATGTTTGATGTTCAGGGTTCAGTTGCCAAATCGACACATTCTGGTTTGCCATGGTTACTCTGGTTAAGAGAAATACCAACTTTTCGAGAACGTGTTCACTTTTGGCCATTCGATGGCTTCGATGTTCCTGATGATAAATCTGTTATTGTTGAGGCTTATCCAGCGTTATATAAAAGACGTTTTTGCAAACAAGGTCGGAACCCGGACGAACATGATGCTTGGTCTATCTCAGCATGGCTCAAGGAAGCTGATAGACGCGAGATATTGGATAGATATTTGAATCCACCATTGATGTTAGATGAACTCAAGAAAGCCAAATTAGAGGGTTGGATACTTGGGGTTTGCTAAACAGAAAACCAAAATGATTGAGCTCATAGCCACAGGCCTATTTAACTTAGGTTGGTTTATTAAATTATACTTTAAAGTACTAATTTAGCATCGATAAGATGACCGACCCTCCAACTAGAGTTAAACCCTTCAACAACCACTAGATTTAATTTCGGTAACGTATCGAGATATACTTGCTAAAATGAAGCGTTTGATAGTTGATAGTGTGAGCATAAATAATATTCAATTATCTCGAAGTTTAATGAGGCTATTTTATAACTATAGTCTTGCCTAATTTTAGTAAATTTGAATCTGATATATTTTCGGGAATATTCATTCCTTTTGCAAAACTTTCGCGCGCATCAAGTTTTTTCAGCCATCTTTTGATATGTTCATAGTCATCTATATCAATACCTGCCCAATCTGCTAGTTTTATCCATGGATAATATGCAATATCAGCAATACTAAGCTCTCCTGCTAAAAAATCATGATTAAACAATTGCTTGTTTAATAGACCATATAATCTGTTAGTTTCATTTTGGTAACGGCTAGTAGCTTCTGGAATAGAATTTTCCATATATCTATAAAACACATTGGCTTGACCCTGCATAGGGCCAACACCGCCTATTTGTAAAAATAACCACTGCATGACGTTGAATCGATTGACAGTATCTGTGGGGAGTAAACGTCCTGCCTTCTCTGCAAGATAGATTAGAATTGCCCCCGATTCAAATATTGCAATATTATTTTTATCATGATCGATGATTGCTGGTATTTTTCCGTTTGGATTGATCTTTAAATACCAATCCTCTTTTTGTATGTTTTCTACTAGGTTGATATCTTTAACTTGGTAATCAAGTGCTAGTTCTTCTAATGCGACTGATATCTTTCTTCCATTTGGTGTTGCGGAGGTATACAGAGTTATCATTTACAATCTTCAATAAATTGAATTAATAATAATTATTTAAACTTGTGTCCCAGGACGTGATGCGACTTTTTCATACCATTTTAATGTATTTATGTTATTACTAGGGATGCTGAATTCAGCGAACTTAGCAAAATCAATGACTACTAATCCAGTGATATCGGCCATGCTATAAAAATTTCCAGCGATGTACTCTGCATTAGAAAGCTGTTTTTCAAGCCTTTTAAAGAAAATTTTAATGCCGTTACGTCCGCGCTCAATTAGTTCAGGGATTATCTTGTCGCCTTCACGACCACCGACGCCGCGAAGAGCAAAGTCTTTATAACCATTACGAAACGCATAAATAACAGACTGCATTCCGCTGTTTTCCATATGTCGATCACAAGAAATAACCTGTGCACGTTCTAGAGGAGTGGTACCTAAAAGGGGTGGCTCAGGGTGCAGATCATTTATATAACTGCAAATTGCAGGAGCCTCGCTTATTATTGTCCCATCATCCAACTCTAGTGCAGGACATAGGCCCCATATGGTTTTTGATAAATAATCCTCTTTCAGATTTTCTCCACCAAAAAGATCGACTTCTATTGAAGGGATATCGAGTCCTTTTTCTTTAAAAAAAATTCGAGCGCGACGAGGATTTGGAGCCATTGAACAGTCATAATATTTCATATCATTTTGTTATTGCCTATATAATTTTTATACGCCAGTTAGACACATATGTAATCTTTAACATAATAATTAATAAATTCACATAAAGGAACTGTGAAAACCATGCTCACTTATTGTTGAGCGAGCATTAGAAATAATCATATAACGATTTGGTATGCATATTCTAGTTAGCTAGATTGTTGCACATGCTGTTTCATTAGAAATCAATGATTATAAGAATTTTATGGATAAGGCTAAGTTGTGTTAGTGACTAAACATTATGATTAAAGCCATGAGCTAATAAAATCAGCACAGCTAAAGAGTTGTGCCGATTTTGTTTTACGCCTGAGCTGTATCCAAAAGGTTATTGAACGTTTTACTAGGACGCATTACGTTTTTTACTTTTTCTATGACAGGCATAAAATAACCGCCGAGATCAACAGGCTTACCCTGTGACGCACTTAGTTCTTCAATAATCGATTGTTCATTTTCTGCCAGTGATTTTGCTAATGCATGGAATTGAGTTCGCAGATCTGCGTCTTCCTCTTGTTCAGTGAGTGCCTGTGCCCAGTACATAGCTAGATAAAAGTGGCTGCCACGGTTATCTAGTTCACCCGTTCTTCGAGATGGTCCTTTGTTATTATCCAATAATTTCCCAGTGGCTTCGTCTAATGATCTCGCTAAAATTTTCGCTTTGTTATTGCCAGTTTTTATATGGATGTCTTCTAAAGACACAGCCAAGGCTAGAAATTCACCGAGAGAATCCCAGCGTAAATGGTTTTCTTCTATAAGTTGTTTTACATGTTTTGGTGCGGAACCACCCGCACCGGTTTCGAATAGTCCACCGCCCGCCATCAAAGGTACGATAGATAGCATCTTTGCACTTGTGCCTAATTCCATAATCGGGAATAAATCTGTGAGGTAATCACGTAAAATGTTGCCAGTAACAGATATGGTATCTTTACCACGAATAATTCTTTCAAGGGTATAACGCATTGCACGGGTCTGAGACATGATTTGAATATCAAGCCCAGACAAGTCATGGTCTTGAAGATATAGTTTTACTTTCTTAATTAATTCCATTTCATGTGGGCGATACTCATCCAACCAAAATACAGCGGGCATATCCGATTGACGTGCTCGGTTTACCGCCAACTTCACCCAATCGCGAATAGGGGCATCTTTAGTTTGACACATACGCCATATATCTCCCTCTTTCACATTCTGTTCGATCAGAATATTATTTTTTTCATCTACAATCCGTGCAACACCATTTGTTTGGATTTCGAAGGTTTTATCATGTGAGCCGTATTCTTCCGCCTTTTGTGCCATTAACCCAACATTCGGCACACTACCCATAGTCTTTGGATCAAAGGCACCATGGGTTTTACAAAAATTAATCATTTCTTGATAAATACGTGCGAATGTACTCTCAGGTATTACAGCTTTGGTGTCTTTTAGTTTGCCATCAGGTCCCCACATTTTTCCACCAGAACGAATCATTGCAGGCATAGAAGCATCAACGATCACATCATTAGGGGCATGTAAATTGGAGATTCCTTTGGCAGAATCAACCATTGCTAATTCAGGACGATGTTGGTAGCAGCTATGAATATCATGCTCTATTTCTTCGCGAAAAGAGGTTGGTAGAGATTGAATCTTATCGTAAACGCTACTGATACCATTATTTGGGTTGACCCCTAATTTAGCGAATAGATCGCCGTATTTAGTGAATAATTCTTTATAAAAAACTTTAACCGCATGACCGAACACAATGGGGTGAGAAATTTTCATCATAGTGGCTTTTACATGTAAGGAAAACATGACACCTGTCTCTCTAGCATCTTCCATTTGCTCTTCATAAAAGTCGCAAAGTGCTTCTTTGCACATATACATACCATCAATAATTTCGTTTTCTAATAAAGCTGTTTTTTCTTTCAGAATAATAATTTCACCAGATTTCGTTTCTAACTCCATCCTCACATTACGGGCTTCTTTTATCGTTACACTAACTTCGCTAGTGTAAAAATCACCACCATGCATATGCGATACATGAGTACGAGATGCAGGGCTCCATTTTTCCATTGAATGCGGATTTTTACGTACACTTCGTTTCACTGCATCAGGTGCGCGACGGTCAGAATTACCTTCACGTAATACTGGATTAACAGCACTTCCTAACGCTTTTGAATAGCGTTCCTTAATAAGTTTTTTCTCATCAGATTCTGGTTCTTCAGGGTAGTCTGGAATGTTATAACCATGTGTTTGTAATTCAACAATGGTGGTTATTAATTGAGGAATTGAAGCGCTGATATTAGGAAGCTTAATAATATTTGTGGTTGACATTTGGGTCAATCGACCAAGCTCTGCCAAGTTATCCTCGACCTTTTGATCGTCATTAAGATAATCAGGAAATGCAGCAAGAATTCTTGCTGCTAAAGAAATGTCACTTTCCACAACGTCTATATTTGCTGACGATATAAATCTTTTGATGATAGGAAGTAGAGAGTATGTTGCTAATAATGGTGCTTCGTCAGTCAGTGTATATATGATTTTTGAATTTCCCGTAGTAATCTTCATTTCTCCCTTATGATGCTTAAGTATTATTTCTTTTTAATCGGCACAGTGACAGCAACCATTATGCCAGTAATTTCAATTACTGTATTACTATCTTTATCTGTCTGAATACTATGGAATTTACACAGCTAGGTAATTTATATTTTTTTAAATAAAACGCTCGAAAATGAATCGACCGTTTGATATCTGTATGATTTAGGGTTGCGTTTGAACATTAGTGAAAAACTAATGTGTTAGTTGTCTGAAATAGTTTTTTCATGGAATAAATTTAAGTGTAATAGTAAGGATCTTACTGTTAACTATGACATTAACATTTCTAAATTATTGACAGCAAAAGCTTGTTTTTTAGTTTTAATTATATCTGCATGGCGTTCATATAATTTCGTATAGATCTCTTTGCCTCTATAAGGAAATTGCACTATATATTTATCATAATTCATCTGTTATAACTCAAGAAATGTTATTCCTATTCATGAGCCATCATACCATATTACTTATGGACATTAATCAATTGCTAAATTAATAAAAATTATCATGATTTCTCATATCTTTTATGCCACCAACAAATATTGCCAGACAAATTAAATTCGCAGAATTACTATAGCGTTAAATTAAGAGCGAGCGCTCGAAATGTATAATAAATAATGAGCTTAGCAAACCCTCAGAAACATACTATAATACTCATACTGCATATCTGTATCTGTATATGTATTATCAATAACTATAAAGAGGATATCCAATGAAACTAGAATCACTGTTCACTTACTATGCAAACTTAGGTGCCACACTTGATGTTGGTAATGGACCATTTGGTAAACGAATGACTTTTGAAGTGCATGGCGGTGAATTTAAGGGTGAAAAACTCAACGGAAAGATTCGTGATGCGGGTTGTGCAGACTGGATGACAATTGACGACAAAGGCTATGGCCATTTAGATGTAAGAGCAAGTTTTGAAACAGACGATGGTGCAAATATTTATGTTCAATATTCTGGAGTAATAGAACTGACCTCTGAAATAATGGGGGTACTTGCAGGAGAAGGTGAGACTAATTTTGGGGAACAAAATTTCTTTATTAATCCACGTATGCAAACAGGGGATGAAAGATATGATTGGGTAAACAACATTTTCTGTGTGGCACAAGGTCGTTTGGTGCCGGGTAAAGTGGAGTATGAAGTATTTCAGTTGGTAAATGATTGATTGGTATGGAAACTGATTGTCAAGTATTTTAAAAAAGCTCAAACTATAGAAAAATAATGTAATTGTTCTAATATTAATTTTGCTAAATCAAGGGAAAAAAGTTCATGTCTGAAGTCAATCACGTTTGGAGATTACGTAAACGACCTGTTGGTGATATATGTGAGGGTGATTTAACTTATGAAGAAGAGCCTATGCCTGAACCAGCAGACGAAGAATGTCTGTTTCGTCTTAATTATTTGTCGCTGGATGCGACTAATCGGATGTGGATGAGTGACGTTGAGCAATACATGCCTCCAGTTGATATTAATGCCCCGATGCGTGGTGTCGTTTGTGGAACTGTGATACAAAGTAAAAACTCAGCATTTAAAAAAGGTGACATAGTTAGCGGTCTTGGTACTTGGGCAGATTATCAAATTGGCACTACTGAGACTGTTAGTTTATTAGGTGATACAGGGCCTGTTCCAGTTATTGATGCTTTTGGTACTTTCGCTATCGCTGCGCCAACGGCTTATTTTGGTTTGCTAGAAATTACGAAACCGAAATCAGGAGAAACTGTTGTTATTTCAACTGCTGCTGGTTCAGTAGGGTCGATCGTCGGGCAGATTGCTAAAATCAAAGGCTGTCATGTAGTTGGACTCACTGGTACAGATGAAAAATGTAAATGGATAACTGAAGAGCTCGGCTTTGATGAAGCCATCAACTATAAGACAGAAGATTTATCAAAAGCGTTAGAACGCACTTGTCCTAATGGCATTGATGTCTATTTTGAAAATGTGGGTGGAGAGATCTTAGACACTTGTCTCAAACATATGAATATGTTCGGACGCATATCAGTGTGCGGGTTGATCGCACATTACAATTCCAGCAAAGAAGTCCCAGGACCAAAAAATTATCCAATGATTCTGATGAATCGACTTAAGGTTGAGGGTTTTATCATACTGGACTATATGGATCGTTATCCTGAAGCAATAACGGCAATCACTCAATGGATGGCTGAAGGCAAAATCAAAGTGCAACAAGATGTCGTCGATGGACTTGAGAATGCGGTTGAAACAGTTAAAAAACTCTATACCGGCACGAATACTGGTAAGTTAATGGTTCGTGTAAAGGATGTGTGAGGCTTGATTTATATTTTAAATAAGTTATATCTAGTTTCAATTTAAAACAGATTGTTATCGTATGTCCTAGAGTGTGTATATATCAAAATAATGGCTATTGATGATAAGATTCATGATAATTGTAGAATACCGAATATATACAGAAGAATTGTCAACAACCTTTTAAGAGTTAATATAATTTCAACAATGCGAAACCAAGGAAAATTATTATGGGAATGCTAGTAAATATCGACAATGGTGGAACGTTGACTGATATATGTGTACTGAAAGATAAGAACGTCTATAAGACCAAAACACTCACGACGCCGTATGACTTAAGTAAATGTTTTTTTGATGGTTTAAAATCGATTTCAAATGTGATTTATGGCGAAGAAGATGTCGCAAAACTTTTGATGGAAGTTGAGCACATTCGTTATTCAACTACTCAGGGAACTAATGCTATTGTTGAGCGTAAGGGACCAAAACTGGGCTTGATAATAAACAAGGATAATGCGGGCTTAGCTAAAAAGATGCGGGAACAAGATGAAGATTTATTCGACTTTTTAGTCGGAGATCGAATAAGTGAGGTTGACCTTGCTGATTTAGGTGATGAATCAAAGGCAGCTGATAATGCTACGGTGATTACAAGACTTACAGGAATGGGTGCTAATAGGCTCGTAGTTTGTTTTGATGTTGATAATGCGGCCACTTCCGAGGCTCAATTCAAGAGGATAGCATTCGATATTTATCCGCGTCACTTACTAGGTGCTGTACCGATACTGTTTGCCAGCGAGTTAGTTGATGATGTATTGGTTGATCGACGCGGTTGGACGGCATTGACTAATTCATTCTTGCATCCTGCTATGGAAAGCTTCCTGTATAATGCTGAAAATCGATTACGTGAATATCGTACAAAAAATCCTTTACTCATCTTTCGTAACGACGGCAATGCATCGCGTGTTGCAAAAACGATTGCACTCAAAACCTATAGTTCTGGTCCGCGCGGTGGTATGGAAGGCGTCAAAACATTCAGCAAGCAATACAATCTCTCAGATGTTATGACCATGGATGTCGGTGGTACGACAACAGATATTGGTCATTTGGTTGATCTGAAATTAAACGAACAACGACGCGGTAAAGTGGAGGGAGTGCCTATCTCTTTTGGATTGTGTGAAATAAATAGTGAAGGTGTTGGCGGCAGTTCAATTTTATCGGTCAAGGATAGCGCTATTCAGGTAGGACCTGAGAGTGTTGGCGCAGTCCCTGGACCAGCCAGTTTTGGTCGCGGTGGAAAGAGTTCAACAATTACAGATGTAAATCTACTCTTAGGTTTACTCGATCCATCTACTTATTTTGGAGGTGGTTTGAAGCTCGATAGTGATCGTGGACGTGCAGCTATCGATGAAAATGTTGCATCTCCATTAGGCATTTCTGTTGATGAAGCACTGCATAAGCTTAGTAATGCTTATGAACAAAAGATTGCTGATGGTATGAAAGGCTTTGGTGATGTTGCAAAAGATACCGTGCTACTCGCCTTCGGTGGTGCTGGTCCAATGAATGCATGTGGTATCGCGGAACTAGCTGGTATCAATACAGTTTATGTGCCGAAGACCGCAGCTGTGTTTAGTGCCTTCGGTATAGGCTCTTGTGATATTGGCCAGAGCTATGCCGTTGTGTTGTCTACGAATAATCAAGCTTCACTCAAAGCAGCGTATGCAGACCTTATGGATCGCGCTGAACGTGATATGTTTGCGGAAGGATTTGCTAAAGACGAGTTCGATATCAGTGCACAATTGGTTAGCGAATCAGCTTCTAAAGAAACTACTCATGAATTAAATGGCAAGATTGCGCTGCCTAAGGCATTAGAAAAAGCGGAATCAGTCACGCTCGAATTGATCGCAACTAAAGCCCTAAAAACTGAAGATGATAAACAAGTCAAAATTAAAAAAGGCGAGGTTGCTGCTGCATCAGGTTCACGAACGGTTGTTGGTAGTGACCTAAAGAGTCGTGACGTTTCAGTTTATAGCGTGAATGATATGAAGCCCGGAGCGTATGCTGCTGGCCCAGCCGTTATCGAAGAAGATTACTTTACATGCCTTGTACGTGAAGGTTGGGATTTTGTTGTGACAGAGGCAGGTGATATCTGTCTGACTAAGGGGGCTAAATAATGAAAGTTTTAATGACCGAATATCTACGTATTGATTTGGATACAGAAAATTGGGAGTGTCGTGTTTGTGATCATGTGATTAATTCGGCACGCGGCAACTATAAAGAAGGCTTGTTGGTTTATAATCGCGACCCAGCAGATATCCATCCACACATTATCGATCCAGAGAAATATAAATTTACATTTTGCCCTGATAAAGATTGGGTCAATATTCTTGAATTTTACTGTCCAAGTTGTGGTACGCAGGTCGAAGTTGAAAATACCATGCCGAATCATGAACCGCTCTATGATATGGAAGTTGATATCGATGCACTTAAAGAACAGTGGAGTCATCGTGAAGAAATTACAGAGGCGACAAAAGGGCCTGATGTCTTAGGTGAGGTCGAACGTACTAGACATCGCCACTAGTTTAGAAAATCACTACAAACAATAAATTAAACTACTACATAGTTATAGGAAAGTAGATTATGAAACGAATATCAGTAGATATCGGCGGCACTTTTACCGATTGCTTTTTGGTTTGGGATAATAAGTACATCGAGACCAAAGCATTAACGACGCACCAAAACTTAGCACTAGGATTTAATGAAGCTGTAGAAAAAGCTTATAGTGAATTGAATCTTACGATGGAAGAAATCCTCACTGAGGTTGACTCAGTTCGATATGCAACGACTTTAGGCACGAATGCCTTGATTGAACATAATGGTCCACGCATGGGTATGTTGGTTACGGCAGGTTTTGAAGCCACGGTGCCTCTCAGCCGTGCGCGTGGTTATGGTGAAGGTTTGGATAAGTTAGGTAAGGCAAATTTACCTGATGCTAGACGACCAGAACCATTGGTATTACCTAATATGATAGAAGGAGTACGTGAACGTTTAGATTTTGAAGGCAAAGTTGTTATGCCATTGAACGAAGATGATGTTCGACTCAAGATTAGAACCTTATTCAATAACGGCGCCCAAGTCATCGTTATATGTTTCGTGAATTCAGTGGTGAACCCAATGAATGAAAAGCGTGTAGAAGAGATAATTCTCGAGGAATATCCTTCACATCTACTAGGCGCTATTCCTGTGATTCTTTCTCATCGTGTTGCGGGGCGTAAAGGTGAATATGTTCGCGCCTCTTCAGCAGTTGTTGATGGTTATTTACATTCAACGATGTATCACGCGATGACGCAGTTGGAACAGAACTTGCGCGCACATGCTTATGAGAAACCCATGTTGGTTATTCATAATTCAGGCGGTATGGCACAGTTAAATTCTACAGATGCATTACAAACAATTCATTCTGGGCCTGTTTCAGGGATCAGCGCTTCTGAACATTTAGCTAAAGAGGCTGATCTGGGTAGCGTTGTTGCTACCGATATGGGCGGTACCAGTTATGATATTGGTATCGTCGTTGAGGGAGGAATTAAACATTATGACTTCAACCCAGTAATTGATCGTTGGATGGTTTCTGTACCGATGGTTCACTTGGTTACTTTGGGTGCTGGGGGTGGATCTATCGCGTCTTACGACCGCATGTATGACACCGTTGCTGTGGGGCCAAAGAGCGCGGGTTCTGACCCTGGACCAGCTTGTTATGACCGTGGCGGCATGAGCCCAACGGTAACCGATGCCGATCTGGTCTTAGGTTATTTAGATGCAGAAAATTATGCAGGTGGTGATATTCCATTAAACCCTAAGCGTTCTAACTTTGCGATTGAAGAAACTCTTTGTGATGATCTTGATATCGAAGTGGTAGAAGCCGCCATGATGATAAAAGAAAAAGTCGATGCCAATATGGCGAACGGGGTAAATACAGAATTACGAGCCAGAGGCTATGACCCTGAAGAATTTACCATGCTGGCCTATGGCGGTAATGGACCTTTGCATTGTTGTGGTATCGCGAGTCGTTTGAACATTAATAAGATACTAGCCACCCCAATGAGTTCTGTATTCTCTGCGGTTGGTGCGGGTAATATGCATCAGATGCATATACATGAAGCCTCACTTTTTATGGTGCTTTATGATTCAAATAACCGAAAAGTATTTGATAATTATCCTCGATTTAATGACATCGTCACTGAATTAAGCGAAAAAGGCCTAGCTGATCTATCCAGACAGGGTGCAAACGAAGCTGA
>CAJJDJ010000061.1 GCA_905182825.1 Thiotrichaceae bacterium UBA7359 | reverse complement strand
TTTTGGTAACGAAAACGCAGGTGCTGTTTCTCCTATTAAGGGCGAAGGTATTAAACGTGGATTTAATCCAAGACCAAAAAAGAAAAGCACCATAAGCAATGCAAATAAACCTAGCGGTAATATATATATCCATCGCTTCGGCTTTTGCGATAATCTTGATTCCTTATCAATTTGCGATGACATTATTATCATCCAGCTTGATTTCTTCTTGCTTCAAGGAAGTTCGATAACGTTTGTCTGTTAGCGCAAGTGAACCACCTAGAACCATGACAAAACCACCTAACCATATCCATAAGATAAATGGTTTATAGTAAAGTCTAACTGACCATGCTCCGGTATTAATGTCTCGCTGTTCCCCGAGAGAAACATATAAATCTCTTAATAAATTAGAATGGATAGATGCTTCTGTCATTATGTTCTTACGAACGTTATAAATACGTTTTTCTGGATGCAAGGTCATTAATTCTTTTTCATTCTTGTATATACGAATTGTTCCCATGTCTGCTTTATAGTTTGGTCCTGTTATTCTTTCAACATCGACTAACTCAAAGCGATATTCACCTAAAGTTCTATCATCACCCTTCAGCATATGGACATCTTGTTCTTGGCTATAAACACTGGAAAGTGCTATCCCGATAACAGTAAAGGATAGTCCCATGTGAGCCAAGATCATCCCGTACCAACCTCTTGGTGTTCTTTTTAAATCCTGTAGCAAATTTTTAGAATGTCGCAACCGTTTTTTTAATTGCATAAAAAGACTATTGATAACCCAAAATGCAAGTAATAGTGCAAACCATGCAGTGAAGCTCATTTTTCCAGGAAGAAAAAGTAATGAAACGCTTGCAAAAACAACAGCTAATATGGCTGGTGTGCGTAATTGTTTAGACAGATTGGAAATAGTATCTTCACGCCAACGCGATACTGAGCCGATACCTACTAAAATAATCACTGGTATCATTAATGGAATAAAGACAAGACTAAAGTAGGGTGAACCGACAGATATTTTACCGCCGCCTAATGCTTCTAACATTAGAGGATAAAGAGTGCCTAATAAAACCGTCAACATAATAATTAATAAAAGAACACTATTAGTCAATAATGTCATTTCCCGAGATATCAAACTGAAAGGTGTAAGTGTCCTTAATTGCCATGCTCTAAATGCAAATAAGCTTAAAGATATACCAACGACCAATCCAAGAAAAGCTAAAATAAATACACCTCGTGTAGGGTCAGAAGCAAATGCATGTACTGATGTTATTACACCAGAACGTACCAAAAAAGTGCCCAATAAACTTAAAGAAAAACATATTATTGCTAACAAAACTGTCCAGTTGCGTAGAGCATGACGTTTTTCTGTTACAGCTAGAGAATGAATTAAGGCTGTACCTGTTAACCAAGGCATAAAAGATGCATTTTCTACAGGGTCCCAAAACCACCAACCGCCCCAACCTAATTCATAATATGCCCACCAACTTCCCAAAGTGATACCGCCGGTTAAACATATCCATGCTGCTAAAGCCCAAGGGCGAACCCAACGCGCCCAGGCTGTATCAAGTCTGCCTTGTATCAAGGCTGTAATAGCAAAAGCAAACGGTACGGCAAAACCAACATAGCCCATATAAAGCATTGGTGGATGAATAGCCATCACAGGATCTTGTAATAAAGGATTTAGATCAGACCCATCAAATGGTGCAGGAAAGTAACGTAAGAAAGGATTAGATGTGAACAAACTAAATAACAGAAAACCAATACTGATAAAACCTAATACTGAAATAACTCCTGCAACCATATCGACAGGATAATTTTTGCTAACTATTCCTAGGATTGCGGTCCAGCCACTGAGAATTAATAACCATAATAATAATGATCCTTCATGCGCACCCCAAACTCCCGAAATACGATAAATTAAAGGCAA
>CAJJDJ010000060.1 GCA_905182825.1 Thiotrichaceae bacterium UBA7359 | reverse complement strand
CAAAAAACTTTAATCTAGATCGCTTCAAATTAAATTTAACGAAAAAATATAATCGAGGCAGGATGCGACGACGTTTTACACAAACCGATCCAAACTCACGAGATCTTTGAATCCATATCATATCATTTAGGCGTGCGTTATATTTATGAAAGACAAAGTAATACCATTGCAACAGAGTTATCAACTCTTACTATCGAGATGATGCGTAAATTACCTCTTCACTTGAGAGAAGAGTTGCGACGTTCATCACAATATCTAGATATTAAAACAACAAATCAAGCGATTCAACTTATTCGTAGGACTCATTTCGAAATCGCGGAAGCACTACAATTACTTGTAGACGAATTCAGCTTCGATCAAATAATAAAATTACTAAACGATAGCGAAGGAATTCAAGATTAAGCTACTAATCATTCATTATTTATGAAAAACTGTTACTAATTGGTAGTATTTTCAGAAGCTAACAACTTGGGAGAAACAGATAATGACCCATCGTGGTGAAGTAATGATCGGTGATGATACGCCGGCCGATTTGCAGCTATTAGCCGGGATACTTGAGGATGAAGGCTACATGGTGCGTCCGACTCGAGCACCTCAAATGGCTATTGAATCAGCACAGGCTGATCCTCCCAACCTTATTTTGCTAGATATCATGATGCCTGATATGGACGGTTTCGAAGTGTGCCGACAACTAAAAAAAAATCAGAATACAGCAAACATTCCAATAATATTCATTACTGCTCTCCAAGAGACAGAAGATAGGCTAAGAGGATTTGAACTCGGAGGAGTAGATTTCATCACGAAGCCTATTAGGCGTGCCGATGTGCTAGCACGCGTATCTGCTCAACTCGTACTTTATCAAATGGGAGAAAGTCGAAAAGAAAATATCAGCATGTATAACAAAGAATCACAAGAAAATGAAAAAAAATGCAAATCAATTTTCGAGTCATCAAGTGACGCCATTATGCTACTTAATGAAAAAAAAGCTTGCTACGACTGTAACTCATCTGTATTGAATTTATTTGGTTACAAATCGAATAAAGAAATCATAGGTTTACAGCTCCATGAACTTTCGCCTCTTACACAATTTGATGGTAGAACTTCAAAAGAATTTATAAATAAGTCGATCGAATTAACTCATCAGAAACAGACACATTCGTTCGAGTCTATTTTTTGTCGCTCCTCAGGAGAACATTTTACCGCTGAAACATTACTAACATCTTTTTCATTAAGAGGAGAGAGCATAATTCAAGCCACTATATGGAATGTAAGCAAACGCAAAAAAATCGAACTGGCATTGAGGAAAAGTGAGGAAAAACTCCGATTTATAGGCGCTGGAAATGATGCAAAATATTTATCGTCAGATGAAGGAGTTGCTACTAGTTATAACGAGTCATCTAATAAAAAACATCATTTACACTAATTTCTTGCCCAGCACATTATTTGCGTATGCGCTAAAAGAAATTCAAAGTCGGTTTATTAGCGTAGCATTTTTTTTAAGTACACAAATAGATACCCTGATCATTCATAATCAGAGTATCTATCATTTCTAAAAATTATTCAGCTACACTTAATTAGTTAATAATTAAGCATGTGCAGCAAATGGATGCTCCGCTGAACCTTTCTTACTAACAACTTCCGCAGCTTTAGGCTCACGAGCTACCGCACGCTTGATTGAAAGCTTGGTTGCTTCGTAATTGTAATCTTGAATCTTAGTATTATCTTCAGCTAACCAATGGATAAACACACCGACTGACACAAAGATATCATCTGCTTCATCAGCTGGAATCGTACCGTCTTCTACACAATCCATAACCGCCATAGCGACACCGCGTTGCGCGGGCCCAAACATTTGTACTGCTTGTTTTGAACCTTTGATAGTTACTTTGTTAAAAAGAATTGTATTTGGTTTACATAGCAGATTTGGTGCTACGACCGCCAAGAGGGTACTGAAACCATCTTTGTTATTTGTTAATGCATTTGCAAAAGCTGATTCAGCTGCGCTACCACGTGGACCCATCATTAGGTCAATATGTGCAACTTCGTTACCGTCACCCACCAACGCTTCACCTATTAATACTCTATCAATGACTGCCATTTTTTCATCTCCTCCATTTAGAAAGCTACATAACTTTGTTAATATAGACATAATCGCTTTCCTATTTATTTAAATTTCACAAGGGACGTAACCCTCTACCATTATAACTAGTAAAAAGAGAATATCTTTTTACCCGCATTTTTTAAAAAATTTGTTACTTTATAACATTAAATTATAAACCAGTAGACTTGCAGCAGTTAGATCAGCACTAGTACCTGGATTATAGTTTTTTTCTTTTAATTCTTCATCGAAGCTCTGCAAAAGTTCAATGTAACTCTCAGGGTCACTGGAGCTATTGAAGCTCATGGCAACGTTCTTGCTTTTTATTTTTGTATTTTCAGCTACTTCTTGGCCAAATTTTCGAGCTATGTGCGAATCTAACAACAGTGACATGAAATTTAAGTAGCATGAAACTGTAGCCCATTTTACACTATTCCAGCGTTTGTCAAAGTTTTTAATCTCAACTAAACCAATATTAAATATTTCGTTAAAGTTATTCACATATTGCAGCGCAACAGAATCACGACTGCTAGCTAAATCCATGGCTTCAAATAATGTACAGTCAGGCCTCTTATTTACATCATGCTCATTTACGCGACCCAAACCTCCGGGACTTGCTATAACTATAGCTTTAAATATCTGTTCTACATCGGTTTTCACTACAGAACTTAAAGTTTTTTCTAGGTTTTTTTGTAGCTCATCAGAATCTCTGTATTCAATTTCTGCTGCCATGATTATAGGAGCGAAAAGTAACAACATACCTAAGTTAGTATTACACCCAACAGCCTCTTTCGTTGCACAAACACTACTTAGTATTCGTTGGCCTAAAGTGCTGTTCATTTGACAAAGTAATGGTACGGAGACCTTTGCACTCTTTTGAAAATCAGCGACAGTCATATTATGTCCATCAGCGTAAATACTAACATTTCCAGGTTTAAAAGCTTCCAACTCTCCAAAAAAACTTGCCATAACCACTTTTTCCAACGCTTTTCTATTCATGATCAGTTTATTTCGTAACAAAATTTTAATTAATTAATTCGATCAATCTGCCCAACAAATGAATCGATTAAGCATGATGCTATGTCAAAGTTCACTACACTTTGTAGGCCGTGCCATGCAGGGATACTATTTACCTCAATGATATAAAAATGCCCTTTTTTGTCTTGTATTATATCAACTCCAGCATAATCAATATTTAATATCTTGCATGCTGATTCAGCTAGATCAGCAATACTCTTATCCAAGATTAATGGTTCACAGCTAGCACCTTGAGAACGATTGGTGAGCCATTCTTTTCCGCGTCTCAACATTGCTGCTTTAGCGACACCATCAAGAACGAGGACTCGTATATCTGTATATTCATTATTTTGACGTTCAATAAATCGCTGTAAATAATAAATTCCAGCAAATTTCTCATCGTGTATCAAACCTGATTTATTATCGAGCAGATGAATTCCAACACCCTGAGAACCAAACAAGGGTTTGGATACTATTTTTTCCCCATTTAATGTTTCTTTATCAAGGATTATTTTTGCATGTTCTGGGGTTTCACAAATCCAAGTGGTAGGCGTCGGAATACCTGCTCTGCTTAATAACAAACTCGTCAGCGACTTATCCACCGTCCGTTCTATTGCTTTTGGTGTGTTATATACCGGTATTCCAGAATCATATAATGCATGCAATATATTTAATCTAAAAATGACCTGTTCTAGAGTGCCACCTGGCACCCCTCTTACAAAGATACCAAGCGGAGACGTATTAAATCCTGGAATGATTATTTCTTTCACACCTCTATTTATTACGATAATACAATCAGTCAAAGATACATATTGGCTCTTAATATCATGCTTTTTAAGCGATTTTTTTAATTGTCTGCCATGCCAACCAGGCTCATCGGTGACAATAGCAACCTCTCTTTGCAATTCTTTCACTAGTTTTAATTAAATGATTTATCTAGTAAATCCAAATCAATTTTTCCGGCATGAAAGGTATGTCCAGTGCTTAAAGAACTCACAGCAACTTGTGCAGGACTAAATAACATTGGATCAATCTTATAAAAATCATAATCGACATCTTTAAAAATTTCACCAAAAGGTCTTCCGTAATCATTAGAAGAACTACTCGGTAATTTGTTGGCTAATTCTTTGGCATCATCATCACTAGCTTCAACAAATAATTGAATTTGACCGGCAAATAAAATTGAATCATTAGTCCTGCTCATGGCCGTTAAAAAATCTTTTGATGGCGGACATATTGGCGCACTTCCAGCACCATCAACAATATTTTCTAATGGAAAGTGCAATGAGTGTGCTTTATGCAGTGCCGTTTCCAATACTCTAGCAACTATCTGTGCTGAGCCTGCCAAACTAGATGTCGGCGTTAATATAATTGTTAAAGCAGAAGCAGAAATATTACATTTTTCAGCTATTTTATTTGCAATTTCTACTGGCGGAATTTTATCCGTTTCAATGACTATATAAGCTTGTTCTGCTGAGTCGCGATAACCCAGTTCTTCGTAAAGCACTTCACTACTGCCAATCGCCCGAGCTGGTCCTGATCCCAGAGCATTAAATATATTCTTGCCCTCACCGTGGCTCAAACTCCACCCAGCATATTGGCTACCCAAACATGACAAGACAGGGTTCGTGCTATGCACATCCAGGTGCCATGACCAGTTCCGAAAATTTGTTGATGATCGTAATTTCACTGACCCCAGCCCTCCCATACATATCTCTGCAATTAACCTTCCAGCTTCAAGTCCACCGGGCACTGTAATTCCCGCATCAACAACACGACATCCATTATCCAAGTGGGTGACGTATAGTCGTAACGCTGCGGCATTAAAAACTAGACTTTCAACTAGCGGAGCTGTCAATGCATTAAGACTAGGTAATGATTTTTGCTTGCTCACTTTTTCTTCCTCATTTTTATTATATAAGTTTTAGGCGGCATCTTGCGCTGTGACAATAATTGTTTCAATATCAGTTAATTGATTTTGTAAAAGAGCCTTAACTTTCATCACGGATTCATCCTCAGCATGAACAGTACATACAGGATTATTTTTTGAAATAGTAGAACCAATAGAAGGCTTATCTTTAACCCAATTTGGCCAGATTACATTAGTGTTAATTTCAATGCTTTTTTTTGCATAATAAATAGCATATCCTTTTGCTTGGTTAGTCTGTTTAAGATAACAATCGAATTTTTTATCCTCAAAACAAGCTAAATGTGCATCGAACAAAACAGATTGTTGTTCATATAATTCAAAAGAGGATGGTGGTCTCGGATTAACTTCAAGCACAAAAATCAACCCAGAATTTGTAATAACGTAATCAATCCCGCAAAGCCCCTTTAGATTAGTTTGCTTTGTTATTTTATTAATAATTTCTATAATATGTTGTCTATGCTGTTGATCAACTGAACTCGGTCTAACTACACCTTCGAATAGAAAAGGCATTGATTTAAATTGCTTTGACTCTAATTGTTCGCTAATGCCTATAAGTGTTGCATATCTGTCTTTTGCTAGAAATAATGCGCTTAAAACATTACCTGAGATGTATTTTTGATAATAACCAGAATACCTACTCGAGTTTATTTGTGACAACCATCTAACATGCCCACCACCGGCACCTGCAATTTCTTTTAACAACCAACCGTGAGAATCGCTTGGACGTGCAAATGAAATCTCAGGTGATTTGATAGAAGCATTTCTTAATATATTAGAAAAATAAATAGGATCTTTGAGACTTTTAATAGTTTTTTCATCATTACTAAAAACAGGAATGATTTTTGCTAAATCTTCAAGCAACTCTGGTGTTTTTTCAAATCCTGTTCCAACAACCATGACTGCTTTTGGATAAAAAGAAACTAGCTCTTTCACTTGCTCCATCAACTCTGTCTTATCAAATCCTTCACGAAGAGATTGAAGCTGACAAGTAGTTTTCGCTACAGCTTTTGTATCTTCGTCTGCAAAACAATCCAACACATGTACCTCGTATCCAGCTTGATAAGCTGATGTAGCCAGTGCTCTTCCTGTACGAGCGACAATAAAAATATCTCTCATAATCAAGCCTAATTAGAAATAATCTAGATAGGATTTCAATGTGCAAATTCTATTTTAAAGTTTACTAACAATCTTTCTGGCTACATCAAATGCGCTATTATGATCAAGAAATAATGGAGCTTCTGCATTTTTCATCATTTCAAATAATTTGAGGTGTAATTTGTATTTAATATCGCCAATTGCCAAGGCGCCAAGTCCAATTGCTTTCTGCGGTGTTTCCAGCAGCTCCACACCCATATCATAAATGCCGACACCTTCAATACCTACTGGAGGTACAGCATTGACATCCGCAGCAACTAATAGATTTTTTGCTTCGCTTAATTGTCTCTTTGATAGAATTTGTATGCCTGCCTTAGCAGCACCAATAACAATACTTGTCTCCGGCAAAAACTCCATCACTCTTTCATCCGTACTGCTATCTGCTCCAAGTATTCCTACGTTAAAACGTGCGTTATATTCTGAAGCGTATTCGGTCGCAACTTTAGTGCCTCTTCGACTAGTCAAATAGACTATAGCACCACAATTAGCAGCTAAAATACCAGCGCATACACCAACAGGGCCCGTGCCACCGATAATATCGATCCGTTTTCCAGTTAATGATTCGCCTGATTTCATTTGTAATTGCTGTTCTACACACGCCATCAATGCTGCGGCTGTGGTTATTGCACCACTGGGATCAGCGAAAACAGAGACTTCAAATGGCGGAACCATTGCTGATTTAGCTTCATTTAACATATCAATTGCTAACCCAAATTCCCTACCCCCGATAAAAATACCAGTACGTTTAACACCTTTTTTACCACGTGAAAAAATCGTATCTTGAGTTAGGGCATGAATATCATCTAACGCAACTTCAGAATAAGGGATGACACCATCAAATTCGGCCTCATAGGCCATATTGACGTCAAATGGGCTTACATTTTTTGTTGGATTAAACATGTGTAATAAATATGGATCTTTCATTATCTTATAGTTCTCGATTCAAGTTATAAAATTGTTACTTTCAAGTTTTCGTTATGTGTTTGTTCGTTGAGATTGTTTGATATTATTTTTGCTTTTGAATTACAGGCATTACTCATAATAAAGCGCAATCTTGACTCTGACTTCCACTCCTCGCGAACTTTTTTCATCGCTTGAAATGCCAGTCTCTCATCGGGAAAAAAAGCAAAACCGGTCGGCCCCCATGAACTTTGTCCTATCCCAGTCGCACCGCTATTCGTCATGGATTTAAGAATAGGCTTAAGAAAAGGTGAGGTATAGCGACCTCCCTGAGCAGCAGAAAAATAGTCCCCCACAATATTTTGAATCTGAGTAATTGCTTTCCCGAATTGTTCACAATCTTTTTCTCTAATAGCAGGTAACACTTGCATCAATGTCAATCTACAAAGAAGACCAGACACTGCATCGTCCATCGGCGGTAATGTATTAAACGCTAACCGTTCTGGCACACCATTAATGCCTTGTGCCTTATCATCAAATATTAATACGATTCGCCAATTATCCGGAAAAGAGAGATGACTTATTATCGGAGGAACATCAGTGTTTTCACCTCGACCACCATCGATTATAAATCCGCCATGCATAAAGGTGCCTATTCCTATCCCTGAACGAGCTCCTCGATGTAAGATCGCAGCAAGTTTATTAGGGTCTTGTTCAGCAAATTC
>CAJJDJ010000059.1 GCA_905182825.1 Thiotrichaceae bacterium UBA7359 | reverse complement strand
AATATTGATCTTATGAATTTAGCCAGTTTTTGTCGAAATTGCTTGTCAAAATGGTATCTATCCGCAGCAGAAGATAGAGGCTTCGAAATGAACTACGATAAAGCACGAGAAGTTATTTATGGCATGCCGTATTCGGAATGGAAAGATCGTTATCAAAGTGAAGTGAATGCAGAACAAAAGCAAAAGTTTAATGAAGTATTGAATAAGGTTGATTAATAAATTGGTGTGACACGATAACCTTTTTTGCTTAAGCTTTGTAATAGGCCTTTTTCATCACTTAAATGAGATGCACCAACTGCAACAAAAACATTCCCACTTTTGAAAGCTATTTCTATTCTTTCAAGCATTTTTATATTTCGGTCATATAAAATATTTTGCATGAAACGATCAAAGACTGCTTCATCATGGTGTGGTTGGTTATTGAATGCGAGCATTCCGGCAAGATCATGATTCACATAGAGTTTAACCAGCGTTTTGGTCTCTCTAATTATTTTAGCATGATTACATATGGTGTCTTTCAGAATGATTAGTTGGTCTTCAATCAACAAACTATCTAGTGCTGAAAGTATTTCTTCCATTGATTCAAGAGATTTTATTGTTAGTTTATGCTGTTTAGAAAAATGCAATAAATTATCTTCTAGGGTAGGTGCTCTGGTGGGTTTTGGTCTTCCGACCAGACTAAATGCTGCCCAGGGTTTTAGATGTTCCATTTTTTTTGGCTCAACGCCATAGTCTTTTATCCAGTTTTTTAACTCATCAAAAAATTCTATCCCAATCATATCTTTCAGTTTTTTACCATCTTTAAAATACATCATGTCCATGAAAGCTTGATAAGCTTTTTGATCTGGAATCGTTTCGAGAATCAATGTTTTACTCTGTATCAAAGCAAGTTGTACGTCGGAAGATAGTTTACTCACAGTATGATCTTGTGAATGTATAGTGCCGAACAAATAATTAGACTTTCCCTCGGGACTTTCTATTTTCCAAAGCAAACCTTTTTTGTACGCATTAGAATAATTTTTCTTTGCATGTTCCGCAGTTTTTTTTGGGACAAACCTGAATTCTTTGCATACGTTAGACAAACTAGACTCCGCGTAGGAAGATACGGGAATGATTAATAGGCAGAATAGATAAATGATTATATTATTCAGATACATAAGGTATTTTAATTTGAGTAGATTCCCATAGAAGTTGAAAAATGATAAATTTCAGGCCTTTTTTATCAAGAATATCATTAATTTGATACCTCCCAAACTTATGACTCTATCCATGAAATTAAAATTGACTATATTTATAGTCTTCTTGAGTACGCAGGGCTGTATGTACCAGACGTATTATGAAGAACCAATTAATGTGACTGAAGTTATAGAAGAGATTAATTCTTGGTCCATAAGTAATCCTGATTTAAATCGATTTCTTAAATTGAATGGTGTTGTGCCTGAAATTATTCAGACTAATATATTTTCGATTAATCGTCTATTTCTAACAGGAATATATTATGACCCTGAGATGCAAACAGCCTATAAGAAATGGAAAAAATCAAAAATTGTTTTAGGTAATAGTGATTATAAAATAAACCCTGAGTTCTTTGTTCCACTTGAGCATCACAGTGACACATCTGGTGGAGAATCAGAATGGACTATAGGTCTTGTTCTAAGTTTTATCTATGAACGCAAGGGCAAACGAGAGGCAAGAATAGCTAAGAAGAAAATAAAGCTATTAAATTTAAGTTTAGAGATCTATCGACTCGCTTTGGATCGCTACGGTTTGTTCAAAGAGAAATACCATGCTTATGCACTAAGGCAGGCAAAAATTACCGAGATCGAAAATGGACTTATTGTATTGAAGGACTTGTTTTTACAACTACAATACAAGTATGAGTTAGGAGCTGTGAGTCAAATCGAGCTGAATTCAACGAGGCTTGAATTGCAACGGAGTTCATTTGAATTGAGTTTACAAGAAAATAAACTGCAAGAAAATAAAGATGAGCTATTAATGATGACTAACTTGGTACATTCCGAATTAGATACTATCGAAATTGAAACTACTGAACCATTATTGTTTGCAAAGACGGCGTATGAGGAGATGGACATAATTGATTCAGATCTTTCAGAATTACAGAAAATGATGATGGATAACAATTTGGATATGGCGATTGAACTAAATGATTATGCTCAATCTGAGGCAGGTTTGAGATTAGAGATAGAAAAACAATATCCCAATCTGGTTTTATCTCCTGGCTTTATTTTCGATCAAACAGATAATCTTTGGTCTTTAGGAACTTCATGGGTATTACCGCTATTTGAAAATAGCCAACAAAATATCAACATTTTAAAAGCACTTGAAGAGCGTAAAATAAAGCAACAAGAAGTTATTGTATTACAGAAAGAAATGCTAAGTTCACTTTATCAGAGGTACCATTCGGTTGTAAGACACAAATCATTAATCAAGATAAGTGACAACATTATTGTATTTATAGAGCAACGCACAAAAGAGCTTGAAAAACAGATGGAAATCGGTGGCATAGATTCAATTGCAATGATGAGAAATAAGATAGAGTTTTATAAAGCTCGAAACGAGCAGATTGATATATATAAAGAAGCGACCTATGCCATATTAGAGTTTAAACATTTGTTGAAAAGTGTACATTCCGAAATACATATAAATGATATTGTGACCTCATGGCTAAAACTAATGGAAGAGAGAAGTGATAATGAATTGGTTAATTAAATTCAGTCTTATTTTAGTAGTTGTTAGTTTAGTAACGTTTATAGCTGTTCGCACTATCGACAAAGATAATGACTTAATAAATAACTTAATAGACAATGACAAAAAAATTGACAATATAAATGAACAAGGAGGGGGGAAGGAAAGAATTTTAATCGTTGATGGTTATAAAGCAATAACACTAGATCAAAACGTTGCTGAAGCGTCAGGATTAAAGTATGAATCAGTAAAAAGTATTTCTATCAGACCAGAGTTCATTGCATATGCAGAAGTTATTGATGTCCAACCTTTAGTCTCGTTGAAGGCAGAGCATCAGCTTCTTTTGGTATTTCGTAAAGCTTTACAAAGTGAACTTTATAACCATAATAAAATCATGGAGCGTGCAGATGCTTTGCATAAAGTAAAAGGTCTTTCAACACGAGACTTGGAGAAAACTCATTTTGAACATGATAAAAAAGTATCTGAACTAATAGCGGTTGACACGCGTTTGAATGGTTTTGTCAATAAGATAAAATCTAACTGGGGTGAAACTATAGCGAATCTTCTACTTCAAGAACAGCAGGAAAAATATGATAAAGTAGCTTCGTATCAAAAAGCACTTTTATTATTATCTTTACCTAAAAACGAGTCCCTGAATCCACAGAGTCAAACCGTATTTGTCAGTGCTCTAAATAAGCGAGAAAAAGCACAAAAAATATTTTATCTTGATCAAGCAAAACAGGTCAATAACCCACTGTACGGAGAGAGTTATTTTTATCTACTCGATTCTCAAAAAGTGAGGGCGGGAATGCGTTTGTTTGCATGGGTGGAAGAGGGTGTAAAAATCAGCGAGGGTCATTTCATAATGGACCGAGCTGTTATTTGGTATGCCAATGAACCGTGGATCTATATCAAACGTGGGAAGGAATTATTTATAAGAAAACCTCTGGGCAAGGCCAAAAAAATAGATAATGGTTGGTTCTTGGAAGACAGTATGCTCGTTGGTGATGATTTAGTTGTAGTTGAAGGTGGACAGACCCTGTTGTCGGAAGAATTTAAATGGGCTATCCCCGACGAGAATGATGATTAGTCATAAAGTATTATCATGTTAGCAGTGCTTGTCAGGTTCTCTATAAATTATCGTGGAGTGGTCATAGCGATCGCTTCATTATTGATGTTTTACAGTGTTTATCAATTATCCCGCGCAGGACTTGATATTTTTCCGGAATTCTCTCCGAATCTGATCGTCGTACAAACAGAAGCATCTGGATATTCAACACAGCAAGTTGAAATTCTCGTTACCAGACCAATAGAAACAACTTTATCTGGATTGATCGGTGTCGATCATGTGCGTTCAGAATCTATACAAGGTTTATCGATAGTAAATATTTATTTTGAAGAAAATACGGACATCTATCGTAATAGACAGCTTGTTTCAGAGAGGCTTGCTGGATTAATTAATTTGTTACCAGATGGCGTTGGCCCCGCCGTTCCCGTACCCATGGCGTCATCATCGGCAACAATTCTAACCATGGGCGTGACATCATTAAGTAAAGATATGATGGCATTGCGAAGCATGGTTGATTGGAATTTGGTTCCCACCATATTAAGTGTGCCAGGAGTTGCAGATGTTAATGTTTTTGGTGGCGAGATAAAACAGCTTCAAATTCAAATTGACGAAAATAAACTTAGACAATATAGCATCGGAATAAATGAAATTGCTGATGCAGCAAAACAAGCGACAGGAATCTTTGGTGCTGGATTCATTGAAAATAGTAATCAACGCTTTAGTCTAAGTTTGACAGGATTGCCTGAACAAATAGATGAATTGACTCAGGTTGTCGTCAAGCAT
>CAJJDJ010000058.1 GCA_905182825.1 Thiotrichaceae bacterium UBA7359 | reverse complement strand
GCGAATTTGGTGATTTCACCATGACGCTTAAACAAAATATTTCTAATAATATGTTCAGACATTCAGTATGAATTAAATTGTGCGCCGCACAATAATTAGGTCTAGATTAAAGTTTTATATGAGTGACTTAGGAGTATCTTCCTGAAAGTTAATATAATTTTGTTTTCAGTGAGTTTAAATAGAATCTTGCTGGTCACTAAAGCGGGAATATATGGAATTATGAAGGTTTACAAAAAATCGATTCATTTCCAGAGAAATTAGTTGTTACCAAGGAATTTAATGAACTTCACATGATGGGAAGAGCTGGAAATAATACTAATAAGATATATTAACGCTAAACATATGATCTTAATGCAATTTTTTGACTCTTGATTCGTTTTTTTTGAACTTAGTTATGTAAATTTTCAATTTCTAATCTAAATTTGTGTAAACCAGATAAATAATATGACTCTGATCAAATTATGAATGCATAAGATTGTGGAAATTAGAATAGCAATATATCTAAATACTGGTGATATTTGACAAATAGAAAGCGATAATAAATATATAATTAATATTTTAAGTTATTTTTCTTTGTTTATTAAAAAGAAAAAACTGCTATCATTATGAATAATGATAAAAATACATTATTGAAATAATTGAACACATGGATAGAAGGTCTTTATTAAAAGTTGTTGGTTTAGGATTTTTGGGGCTTAGTTTTGCTCAGGAAGTGTCATCAAAAAAAATTCAGGGTTATTTTGCGGGTAAAAAAACATACCCAGAAGATGGCCTTAAAGATTACCTACAGAAAATTCAAAACTTTAATAAGCAGCACGACGACGATGTGCTGCTTAATACGGAACAGTACAGCATATTTGAATCTACTGTTCTGAAGCTCCGGCGCCTGCAAAAACTGGTTGGTCATGGAAATTTTAATATATTGAACTTTACTGATGGTTTATCTTTTGCTCGCAATTATTCCAGAGTTGGTGAATTTACGAAAAAAGAACTCAAGTTCATGGAAATGACCTTTTATGAAGATGGGCAGCTATATGGTTTTCTGGGTCAAAAACCTTTAAAAGAAATAACCGATCAGGTACGAAAGAAAGATGTCATCAAAATACCATATAGTGGGAATTATCTTTACAAAGAAAGGTCAATTGAAATATATCAAGAAATAAAAAAAGAGTTGGGTGATCAGGTGATTCTGACTTCAGGAATTCGAAGTGTCATGAAACAGTTTTTGTTATTTCTAAATAAAGTTCAGAGAAGTGAGGGTAATCTATCACTTGCCTCTCGTTCTCTTGCCCCCCCAGGCTACTCATTCCATGGCAATGGTGATTTTGATGTCGGACAAAAAGGTTATGGAAAATTGAATTTCACTGGCACATTTACTGAAACAGATGTTTATAAACGACTATCTGAAATGGGATATCTTCAGCTACGTTATCCAGCAGATAATAAATTAGGTGTTCGTTATGAGCCTTGGCATATAAAAATTAATACTTAAGCATGTGATTAACTTTTTTAAAAATTATTAAAATATAGTTTAGTGATTTTAAAATGCATATTGCCAGCCTAGTGTAATAGTCACATCCGTCTCCATTTGAGGGCCATTTAAATTTCTGTATAATGGAATATCTGATTCAAACGTTAACCTATGACTACGCATTAGTCCGCTCTGACCTGCAAGATTAAATCCAAAATGTAAATTTAGAATATCACCACCGTGATTATCCGGATCTGCAGTTTGCACTGGACCAACAATATTTGAATCTATGCCATCAATTTTTCCTTCATGAGAATATGAAAGCCTGGTCGATGTGTTGATCCATGGACGCCATTGGTAACTTACCCAGGCAGTAGAATTTTGTTTATCTCCGAGACTATAACCATTATTGCTACCTAAACGAAAGGTTCCTATGTGTTGTGCCCCCCAACTAAAATCATTAAAGCCGCCGGTATAGCTAACACCTGGCAAGACATCTAATGTGCCAGATCCAAGCTGCATTGGATATGGTAGACGCACATTTACGCTTGTACCGTTTGGAGCTAGTATATTATCCCTCTTCTTGTTTGAGCCGCTAGGCAAACTTAAACCAGCATTTATGTGTAAATGGTGTAAGCCATTGTCAAACAACCGAATTAACCCGGTGATTTTTATATCACCAATACCTTTAGTTTTTGTGTCGAATGTACCAATTCTTTCTGAACCGGCTCCGTTGAAGGTAACATGTTCCATCGACTTTTCTGTATACATAGTCATCAACATTAATGTCAACCAATCACTAGGGGCATACATTCCACCAAACATATGCATCTCCATAGACATCTCAGTTGGTACTATTCGTAAATTTGCAGGTTGACCTGGTATTCCAAAGAAACGATTTGCTGTACTTGAAATTATTTCTTCGGGAGAAAGTTCGTTTTTTCCATTTCTATTTCCCGCCATATCCATATACATATAGCGATATGAAAACATCCATTCTCCCTTATTATGCATATGATCGCCCATAACGCCGATCGGGCCATGGCTATCAGAACGTACAGGTTTCAGCCTATCACTACTTAACACCAAACTAGCGTTATCTTTATGTACGTCGGCATGTACTTGTGAACTTTTTAGCAGAAGTTCAATGAGGAAAAGCACAAACCATAATAATAAAATAACAAAAACATAAAACACTATCTCTCTAAGTAAAGAGTTCAATTGTTTGATAAAAAATAGTTCCATCTTAGTTCTCCTAGACAAAATAAAACTTACTACTAAGTATAAGTAGTAAAATTATAAATAAGTTTTGATTTAACTTAGGAGAGGTGGTGCGCGGGGGAAACTTGAAACAAGACTGCTTTGTCGAACAAATTTTGTTTGATAAAAAACAGTTTCATCTACACATTGTACATCTGGAATATTAAGGAATAATCCATAAACTAATAATGATTGGCTATTCGAAGACCAAAAGCTACATGCAGAAAATTCATGCCCTTTTTTTTCATAATCATATTTATCACGTTCACGATGGTGCTCATGATGGTG
The DNA here is from genome assembly GCA_905182825.1 of Thiotrichaceae bacterium UBA7359. GTDB lineage: Bacteria > Pseudomonadota > Gammaproteobacteria > Eutrophobiales > Eutrophobiaceae > UBA7359. The sequence goes on along the minus strand of CAJJDJ010000058.1, from coordinate 4,607 downwards.
TTTATGCTGTTGAGGAGACTCTGATATCTCTGCTACAGCATTAATACCGGCAGGTCCCTCGCACATCATGATTGAAAAGAGATTGCCATCAATTGGGTTGATGTTAATCATGAAACCAGAGGCAACTAATGAACGCATCAAAAAACTAAACAACAGGAAGCCTATCATTTTTTTGTATCTGATCAATCTACGAAAGATTTTCATACGTTTATTATATATTCAAACCGAAACCTAGAACAATTATTTAAACATGTCTTGAGTATTAAGAAATGTGGATATTTCAATTTTAGGTTTTTTTTCTAAAGCTTATTAATGTAAAGTCATCAGGGTGACAACACCGGTCGTGAAGTTGCATTTCCATGTTTAAATTACATTGCTTGACCAATTTTTTTATACCATCGAGCAATGGCTCTTTACATATAAATTTGCATATCTCCTCATTATATATATTATCTGGTAATGCATCGCTAGAGAGTATAAGTGTGTCATTAGCTGCGAGCTCAAGGACAGGACCAATACTTATATGATTATCATCACAACCGATATAATTGTATATTAAATTGCGTTGGGGATGTTTCATAGCATGTTCTTCATCAAAAGCACCACACATAAGTCCATAGCCAACTGGTGAATGAGAGAGAGATTCATACCTAATATTTCCATGATTATCAGAGAGCAATACAAGAGAATCACCCGCATGATATGTTCTCAATTTATTTCCGGATAGTTCAGCTATAGAAACTGTAGTACCCGACCTTACATTCATGTTTAAAATTCTTTCATTAGCTTTATCGATGCCATCTAATATAGATTCCCGCACAGAAGATTTCATGTTGGCTACTGTTGAAATCAGTGATTGGACAACGATTTTTGAAGCTTCTTCGCCTTTAGACATTCCACCTATGCCATCAGCTACGACTAATATTATCGTTTCATCATCGATAGGGATGATAGCTAAGGCATCTTCATTGGGAGTGTTTTTCTTAGGTGATCTATTTGAATAATAGACTATCTCACCATGAATCGTGGATATGTATATAGGTTCACTATCTGTGGAGTTGAATCGTGTGATAGTATTGGTTTTATTATACATTTCCACACATTACACCAAATTTTTATAAAGTATTCTAATTATATTTTATAATATTACTCTTGAGGTATTAAACATTAAACATGATTATGTTCGCGACAGCATTACTCGACAATAACAGCTAAGTGAAATCCGTCTGAAGATTATTAAATGAGTGGGACATACATTTCTTTTAGCCAAGATAATAGTCAAAATATTACTTAAAGTAGAAAGATCAATATGCCTACTTTGCAATATAAAAATTTTCTTGAGAGTTCTACTTTCATACATACTGAACATGCCTAAGAAATTATATTTTTCTTATAAAGACTGATGATTTGTATTGAGTATTTTGTGAAGCGGAGACGTAAATAAGATTTATACTTTTTGATAATTAAATTTTAATAAATTATCTTATATAGATTTCTAGAAAGAAAAATTTTGCAACGAGTTGTATATTAGTTAGAAGTTGTCTAACTAAATAATTTTAGAACTCAGTCGAGAAGCTAAATACCGCTAGACGACTTCTCTTGAGAAATAATATATCAAGAATGAAAGTTCAATGTTTTGATATTACGTATGAATATTTGAAATTCTAAAACACATATACCTGTTAGGTAGGCTTAACTTTTTAAACGTTTGTACTTCATTCGTTTTGGCTGTGTATCATTACCTTTACGAATCAAAAAACGTTGATGATACTCAGTAAAATTACCTTCTTCAAAGACAATTTCGCCATCATCTTCAAATGCAAGTATATGACTTGCAATTCGATCCAGAAACCAACGATCGTGAGATATTACGAGTACACATCCGGGGAAGGCGAGTATCGACTCTTCTAAAGCACGTAAGGTCTCAATATCAAGATCATTGGATGGTTCATCAAGTAATAATACATTAGCCCCTTGTTTTAACGTATGCGCCAAATGTAATCGACCACGTTCACCGCCAGACAAGTTTCCTATGACTTTCTGTTGATCTATTCCTTTAAAATTGAAGCGTCCAACATAGGCACGTGAGTTTATTACATAATTACCAATCGTTATGTTATCTAGTCCATCAGAAATAGCCTCCCAAACAGTTTTTTTATTATCAAGACTTTCACGGCTTTGTTCAACGAAGGCGACTTGGACTGATTCTCCAATCTTTATTTCGCCACTGTCAGGTTTCTCCGTTCCAGCAAGCATACGAAAGAGAGTAGATTTGCCGGCACCATTACCACCAATAATACCAACAACTGCACCTGCTGGAATATTCAGATTTAAATTTTCATACAAGATTTTGTCATCGAATGCTTTATGAATATTGATAAGTTCAAAAACAGAATCACCTAACCGTGGGCCAGGAGGAATATAAATCTCGTTGGTTTCACTTCGTTTTTGAAAATCCTGTGAACTCATCTCATCAAAGCGACTAAGTCGTGCCTTATTTTTTGCATGACGACCTTTGGGGGCAGTTCGTACCCATTCCAATTCTTTTTTTATGGCTTTTTGTTTTGCAGATTCGACCTTTTCTTCAGCCTGAAGACGTTCATTTTTATTTTCCAGCCATTGTGAGTAATTACCTTCAAAAGGAATTCCTTCACCACGATCTAGTTCCAGAATCCAGCCAGCAACATTATCAAGAAAGTATCGATCATGAGTTACAGCAACTACAGTACCGTTAAAATCAGCTAAAAAGCGCTCCAACCAATAGACGGACTCAGCATCAAGATGGTTCGTAGGTTCGTCTAATAACAACATGTCGGGACGTGATAATAATAAACGACACAAAGCAACTCGACGTCTTTCACCACCAGAAAGTGTATCAATAGAGGCATCCCAAGGTGGTAAACGTAGAGCATTTGCAGCTATTTCTAGAATAGTTTCCAAATTTTCAGCATCCCATGCTGCTACAGTACTTTCAAATTTTTCTTGTTTCTTAGCTAAGTCATCAAAATCTGCATCTGCATCTGCATAAGCAGCATAAACATCAGTTAATCCGGCCAAAGCATCGAGCGGCTCCCTTAAACCTTCTTCAACATTACCGCGGACATCTTTGTCAGAATCAAGTTGCGGTTCCTGAGGAAGGTAGCCGATCTTGATATCTGACATAGGATAAGCTTCACCAATAATATCAGAATCAAGTCCCGCCATAATTTTGAGTAAAGTTGATTTGCCGGCACCATTTAAACCCAACACACCAATTTTGGCACCTGGGAAAAATGAAAGGTAGATGTCTTTAAGTATTTGACGTTTAGGTGGGACAATCTTGCCAACACCATTCATTGTATATACGTATTGAGCCATAAAAATTTAATTACCGATTAATTGAGAGAATATAAAAGTTAAATTGTTAGAGATTATCGTTAATACAAATTAACTAATCAATATTATTAATATTGATTAGTTAGCATTAGAATAATTAGCTTGAGGGCCAATAACATTTTTCTAGCTCACTTCGCAATTTTTCAGTGAGTGCTTGTGATTGTTTTTTTTTATAGTCAAATCGAACTAAAGTAGTAAGTCCACGGGCAGAGAATTTTTCATCTTGGAATAGTTCCTGACGAATTAAAAAAGAACTGTTGCCAATATGTTGTATGCCAGATTTTATTATTACTATCAAACGATAATCTAGCTCGCGTAGGTATTCGATTTCAATTTTTGCGAGAATTAATTCCCATTTTTTTGGATCAAGATCAGGTGTGAAGATCTTGAATATTGGTGTGCGCGCTTTTTCAAGCCACATTGGTATTACTGTATTATTTATATGACCTAAAGCATCAGACTCATAAAAGCCGGGGGTTATGATTTCTTTGTGTATTTTGATTGTCATTGACGAATCATCCTTCTTTAGACGTTTGTTTCCATTCAAATTCTTTTTCTGGCTTACTAGTACCACGATATTTTATCTGCAAGCCGTTTAAAAAGTTTCGTAAAACTTGATCTTTACACTCACGATAGTGCTTGTGCCCTGATTTTCTAAAAAAGGCACTTAACTCATGTTTACTAATATGAAATTCAGATAATTCTAGGATTGCTAAAACATTTTCGGCTTTCAGACTTAATGCGATTTTTAGCTTATTAAAAATAATATTATTTGTTAATTTTTTCTCTGGTTTTTCGAGTGAATCTTCTTTTTTACCGCGTTTTTCATTAATGAAGCCATTTAAAAAAGTTGCTAACAGTTTATCATTGCATTCCTGATAAGCCGGGTCATCTTCTCTTTTTAGCCAATCGCTGATTTGTGCTCGTGTAACATCGCGGTCTGCTTGACTAAAAATAGCGATCATCTCTGTATCGTTAAAATCAAATACGAAGCGAATACGCCGTAATAGATCGTTGTTAGTCATTAATTATTCCTAATATCCTTTAAGTATACTATATTTGTATTCGAATCATAAAAATAGAGACGATGGTAATTGATACTATATTTATAGTTTTTCATAAAGGAGACCTTAAAAAAATGGTAAACTTTTTTTAACGCTCTCAATTTCCTCGTTTTAGCAGTTGGTCTGATATTATTACAGATAGATCTCATTTTAATATACTTAATGTAT
>CAJJDJ010000057.1 GCA_905182825.1 Thiotrichaceae bacterium UBA7359 | reverse complement strand
TAGAGAAAATAAATAATGCTCTGCCGAGTTTAGTAGAGGGGTTGTCTTCTGACAATTGGATTGAAGCAGCTAAAGCGATCATGACTACAGATACTATACCTAAATCAATATCTAAAAAAATTGTATTAGGTGAATCTACTATTAGTATTACAGGTATTGTAAAAGGTTCGGGAATGATACGACCTGACATGGCAACAATGTTGTCTTTTATAGCAACGGATGTAAATATAAAAAAAGAAATTCTTGAAAAAATATTACTAGAGGCCGTTAACAAAAGTTTTAATAGGATTACTGTTGATGGTGATACCTCAACGAATGACTCATGTATCTTGATCGCAACATGCAAAGCAGGCAACAAAAATATTGATAGTTCTCAAAGTAAAGAGTATGAGATATTAAAAAAATCGCTAATAGATATATTTTGCGAGTTGTCTCAAGCTGTTATTAGAGATGGTGAAGGTGCGACAAAATTTATAACTATAAAAGTAGTTGGAGGTAAGAATGTAACTGAGTGCACCGATGTTGCTTTTAAGATAGCAGAGTCACCTTTAGTTAAGACAGCATTTACAGCATCAGATGCAAATTGGGGTCGGATACTATCAGCAATTGGAAATTCAGGAATTGATGATCTAGATATAAATAATATTGAGGTGTACATAGAAAATCTTTGCATCGTCAAAAATGGGCAGCGATCATCCAGCTATACAGAAAAGAAAGCAAAAATGATTATGCTTCAAGATGAAATAAAATTATTGGTAAAGCTTAACCGAGGTGACTGTCACGAAGAGATATGGACTACCGATCTGTCACATGAGTACATTACAATTAATGCAGAATATCGAACATGAGTTTTAACTTTTGTAGCAATAATAATTGAAAAATGAATCAAAGAACTCATGTTGCAGTTGGAGTTATATATAACGTTACAAAAGATAAAGTCCTGATTTCAAAACGTTCAAATAATCAACATTTAGCAGGTTATTGGGAATTCCCTGGTGGTAAGGTTGAATATAATGAGCATGTTAATGCTGCCCTGAAGCGTGAGTTATTTGAGGAATTAGGAATCATAGTACATAAGACAGTTCCATACACATCAATTAAGCATGATTATAAAGATAAAAAAGTTCTACTTGATGTTTTTAAAGTGACCGAATGGTCTGGTATACCAGAGAGTAAAGAAAGCCAAGAGTTCTGTTGGGTAAGTATAAATAAACTTAATGATTATAAGTTTCCAGATGCGAATAAATATATTATCCAATCAATATTGTTAGCTCCTTTGTATGTTATTAGTAAAGAGTCATATGAGGACCATCTGCAATTATATTCTGCAGTGGAAAATTTTTTTGTTGCGGGATTAAAGAACTTTCAACTAAGATTAAAGATAGAAAAAGATAACTCAAAACAAAAAATTGTAAAAAAATTATGTGTTTTAGCTGAAAGATATGACGCAAAATTAATTCTAAATGGTGTTGCTACAGATATAAAAAAATATTCAATTGATGGCATACATCTTAATACTAATGAGTTGATGAAACATAATAATAGACCAATAAGTGAAGGATATATCTTAGGTGCTTCTTGCCATAATGAAGAAGAACTGATTAAAGCAGCTGAAATAAATGTTAACTATGCTTTTTTGTCACCAGTTAAATTTACAGCTAGTCATCCTGAAGCTATTGCTATGGGCTGGGACAGATTTAAGAAACTCATAAATGAAGTCGATTTCCCAATATATGCTCTGGGTGGAATGAGGCCATCGGATCTTAAAATTGCAAACGTTTGTGGTGCCTATGGTGTCGCTATGCTTGGAGCTGTTTGGAACAAAGACGCATTAGGAAAAAATATAAATTTTTATGTAGATTAGTGTACGTAAGAATAATTTTTATCTTCATTCATCTCAGGAAAATTGGTAATACTGTATTTTTCATCGACCCATTTACCCAAGTCTACTAATCGACAACGATCAGAACAAAAAGGACGAAATAGATTAGAATCATCTAAAGTAGTAGCACTTCTACAGATAGGACACGATATAGTATTATTCATAAAATACAGCAGTGTAGTTCAAAGTTAATATCATTTTTAGATTGAGCGGGTCTAAAATCGGTTGTTGATTCTTCCATGAAACGTATTGTAAAACGATGTTTCCCACCACTAATCTCAGGATAATAACGGCTAGCAGTAGGCAGAAATACTCTAATCAGTTGGCAGGATAATGATGGATCTAGAGGTCTTTGGTAAAAACCCGTTTCCGCTTTTTCACTAATCGGATCACTGCTATTCCTAACCATATCAAGGGCTATAAAGGTTGACTTTTTTATCGGTTCTAAGTCAGTCATCCATTTAATTAGGTCTTTCCTTCGGATAGAACTGGGCTGATTAAGCCAGTAATGAAACCTAGGTAGGTCAAAAGCACATGTCCCTCCTGGGATGCTTGTACGCTGTTTTATGCTAGTGATTAATTCATCATCCTTTAATAAAGTCCCTGGGTGATAATCATTGCCACATAGTATTGTTAATAGATCACTCATATTGTTATTGATAGAATTTAATCTATTTTCATTTACAGCAGGATTATTCTTCAGAGATGCTAAGATTGAAATGTGTCGTTTCAATTCTTTTATTAATTCAGTTTTCAAATCAGATCTGTTTAATAAACCATTGATCTCGAGAAGTGATTCAAGGACAGTTCTACAATCCCATTCAGATGCTTCTTGAGATCTAAAATCGATGAGATTGAATAGGTGTTCTAATCGAAGAAAGTTTCTCATTCTTTCGTTAAGAGGTTGTTCATATGCTATTTTATTTTGCATAATCATTTTTGCTCATTAGCATTTATTTGATTCAGATAATCTTAGATACTTCTTGTGTAACATTTCGACTATATAATCAAGTTTTTCAACTTCATTATTGTTGTCGATAATATCGTCTGCATAGTGTAATCGTTGATTTCTGCTAGTCTGATTTTTAATAGTTTCTGATATATATTTTATAGATGCTTTGTCTCTCTTTGAAGCGCGTAAGAGCTGTTTTTTTTCTGTGACATCAATTAATAGAATACGATCAAATCTGTCTGTTGCTCGTGTTTCAATGAGCAAAGGTATAGCAATAAGACAATATGCATAATCTATGTTGGAGATCTCCTTATCTATCTCTTTATAAATAACAGGATGAAGTATATTCTCTAACTTTTTTTTAGCCTCTGAATCATTGAAAATAATTTTTCGTAATTTACGACGGTGAATTTCTCCTCTCAAATCTAATATATTTTTACCAAATTCACCAATTATAGCATCTAGACAAGGTTTTCCAGGTTCTACTATTGATCTTGAGATAATATCAGAATCTATAATTGGCGTGCCAAGTGCATGGAATTTTGATGTGACAGTTGATTTACCAGTACCGATACCACCAGTTAATGCAACACTCAATATTTTTTTCATCTCAAATTACAGCATTATAGTAAGCTGACATTATATATGAACCCCACAACATAGAAATCCAACCGGCGGTGGCTAGATACGGACCGAATGGTATATTTGTGTTTCTGTTATATGATTTAAAAACTATTAATGAAATACCGATAATAGCCCCAACACAAGATGATAAAATTATTATTAAGGGAAGTAATTTCCAACCAAGCCATGCACCTAACATGGCCAATAATTTGAAATCACCGTGGCCCATACCTTCTTTGCCGGTAGCCAATTTGTACATAATATTGACAGACCAAAACGTACCATAACCTATTATGGCACCAAGAACACTTGACTTAAGATCTATAAATTCTCCAAAAATATTTACTATTATACCAAGCCAAAGCAGCGGTAAGACAATGTCATCAGGTAAGTATTGAGTGTCAAAATCGATCATACTTAAAGCTATAAGTGACCAGGTTAAAATTAGACCGAATAATGCCTGAGTTGAAACTCCAAAATAGTAAGCAACAATGACTGCAGAAACCCCACTCGCAATTTCCACTAAAGGGTAACGAACAGAAACATTGGTTTTACAATTACGACATTTTCCTTTAAGAAAAAGGTAACTAATAACGGGGATATTTTCAATTGCCAAAATTTGGTGTTTACATTTCTGGCAGTGAGAACGCGGGATAAATAAATTAAACTTTGATTTATTTTTTTCAAGATTAGGATCATCTAGCTCAAGCAATTCGCAACATTGTTCCTTCCAATCCCTTTCCATCATCACAGGGAACCTTAGTATGACAACATTCAGAAAACTACCAACCATTAGTCCTAAGACGAAAACAGAGGCAAGGAAAAAACTCTGGTAAGCTATAAACAATTCAATAATATCTGACACGAATATTCTCTATAAGTTGATAATCGATTAAATATTAATTAGTGGATTAATGAAACATAATTCATTTTTTTGGCTTATTGTTATTAGACGACGGAACCCATCTTAAAGATTGGCAGGTACATGCCAATTACTATGCCACCGATAACGACACCTAGAAATGCCATGATTGCCGGTTCAAGTAGGCTGGTCAAGGATTCAACAGCATCATCTACTTCTTGTTCGTACCAATCCGCTACTTTACCTAGCATGGTATCAATGGCACCAGATTCTTCACCGATAGCAACCATTTGTACAACCATGTTTGGAAATAAAGCGCTGTCTCTCATGGATGCTTGAAGTTGCGTTCCTGTTGAGACTTCGTCTTTCATTTTCATTGTAGCATCATAATATACAATATTACCGCAAGCGCCAGCCACTGAAACCATAGCTTCGACCAAAGGCGTACCCGCAGCAAACATAGTTTCTAGTGTTCGAGCAAAACGTGCTATTGCTGCTTTTTCCATAACGTCGCCAATAACTGGGACTTTCAAAATGGCACGATCTAAAAAATGCTGAGCAGCAATGGACCTTTGTTTTAATTCCTTTAAACCGAAAACGGTACCCCCTATGACGCCAAAGATAATGTACCAATAGTCAACAAACATATCTGATGTGTCGACTAAAAATTGTGTCAACGTTGGTAAGTCAGCACCAAAGTTGCCGAACATGGCTGAAAATTGCGGAATTACAAATATCATTAGTATTGATACAACAATTATTGCAGCAGCGACAACAGCCCCAGGATAAAATAAAGCTGCTTTAATCTTTGATTTTAATGCTTCAGATTTTTCCATATAACCTGCAAGCTTATGTAAAATAGCTTCTAGGATACCGGCCTGCTCACCTGCTTCGACAAGACTGCAATAAAGATCATCAAACTGACGAGGGTGCTGTTTCAGTGCCTCTGTTAAACTATTACCTGATTCAACATGTGCCTTAACCTGTAAAATTAAATCTTGCATGCTTGCATTCTCATGCCCACGACCAACAATTTCAAAAGCTTGAACTAATGGCACACCAGATGACATCATCGTTGCTAATTGGCGACTAAAGACAGTGATATCTTTTGTTCCTATTTTAGGTTTGCCTCCACCTAGTAAAGGCTTAGCTTTCTTTCTTACTTTTGTAGTTTGTATGCCTTGTTGTCTGAGTTTAACTTTGACTATCGAATCAGACTGACCACTCATCTCTCCTTTTACACTTTTACCGGACTTATCCTTGCCCTCATATGTATAGATACTAGATGCATTTGATTTAGCCATAATGATTACTCTACGGTTACTCGATTAACTTCGGAAAGACTAGTTAATCCATCAGCTGCTTTCATCAAGCCCGATCTCCTGATATCCCAAATACCTTCAGCCGCAGATTGATCGGCCAATTGAACCGCATTAGCACCCTCGATTATTAATCGTTTCATGTCATCTGATATAGACATAACCTGATAAATCCCCGCGCGACCTTTATAACCAGGCTTATCTTCAGTAATTTCACCGGGTTCAAATAAGCTAATACCTTTCTCGATCATACTATCAGGAAAGCCTTCATCTTTTAACGCATCATCAGGCATTTCAAATGAAACTCGATTGTTTGGGTTTAAACGTCGAAGCAGTCGTTGAGCTGTAATTAAATTTATACTCGTAGCGACAGCAAACGCTTGGACACCCATGTCTTGTAATCGTGTCAGAGTTTGTGGTCCGTCATTAGTATGCAAGGTCGACATGACCATGTGCCCTGTTTGTGCTGCTTTTACAGCAATCGATGCTGTATTAATATCACGAACCTCACCTACTAAAATAATATCTGGATCCTGACGCAAGAAAGCTTTTAGTGCTTTTTCAAAAGTCATTCCGGTTCGTTCATCTACTTGTACTTGATTAACACCAGCAAGGTTTATTTCAACAGGATCTTCTGCTGTAGAAATATTAATATCTGAGTTATTTAATATATTAATGCCGGTATACAAAGAAACAGTTTTACCGGAACCTGTCGGACCAGTAACTAAAAACATGCCATAAGGTTTATGCAAATTTTTAAGAAATACTTCTTTCTGATGATCTTCATACCCTAACTGATCAATCTGAAGAGCTGCGGCATCTGAGTCGAGAATACGCATAACAGACTTCTCGCCAAATAGTGTTGGGCAAGTACTGACACGAAAATCGATAGATTTTGTTTTAGACAGTTTGAGTTTTATACGTCCATCTTGAGGCACGCGACGTTCAGAAACATCCAACCTAGACATAACTTTAATACGTGCCGCAATCTTATTGGATAAACTCATCGGAGGTTTTGCAACTTCCATCAAAACCCCATCTATACGGAAGCGAACGCGGTACGTTTTTTCATAGGGTTCGAAATGAAGATCCGAAGCGCCTTTCTTGATAGCATCCAATAATACTTTATTGACGAAACGTACCACCGGTGCATCATCAATATCACCTTCATCTTGTTCCTGTGGGGCATCATCTGCAACTTCTAAATCGTCAAGGTCATCATAGTCATCATCGTCGCCCATAGCGCTTAAATCGCCATCTTGCCCTTCTATTAGACGTTCAATATATTTTGTTATTTTATCTTCTTCAACTATAAGAGCATGTGTTATTAAGCCTGTTGCAAATTTTATTTCATCCAGAGCTTGAATATTTGTGGGATCAGAAATCGCAACATATAAACGTTTACCGCGCTTAAAAACCGGTAAAGCATGATGCTTTAGAATAGTTTCATTCTTTATTAGTTTGACAACATCAGGGTCGATTTCAAAAAGATCAATGTCCACTAGTGGTGCGCCAAACTCTTGCGCAGCAGCTAATGCAATATCAATACTGGAAACAAGCTTATTTTCAACTAAAAGGCTAATAAAAATTTTTTTCTTTTTTTGTGCCTCTTCGAGTAAGTTTCTTGCTTTTTCTTCCTCGATCAAGCCATCAAGTACAAGTTTTCGGGCTA
>CAJJDJ010000056.1 GCA_905182825.1 Thiotrichaceae bacterium UBA7359 | reverse complement strand
ATTCCAACTAAACAAAAGTATTGAAACAAAAAAAAGCCCACATAAACATGCAGGCTTTTCATTTCATATGGCTCCCCGGGACAGGCTCGAACTGCCGACCTAGTGATTAACAGTCACCCGCTCTACCGACTGAGCTACCGGGGAATATTCGAGAACGCGTAGTCTACTGATGGTGTTAGACAGGGTCAACACTCTATAGTGGATAATTGCTTTATAACGCAGCTTTAATCCTTTCCATGCTCTTTTCAAGATTTTCCATGCTGGTAGCAAATGAAATTCGCATACAGCCTGGTGCGCCAAATGCCGAGCCAGGCACCATCGCTACTTCAGCTTTTTCCAGAAAGAATTCTGCTAGATCTACATCATTACTAATACCATCTAGCTTTTCTATGAGATCATTCATATCTGGGAAACTGTAAAATGTCCCTTCTGAAGCAAGGCAGTTAATGCCATCAATTTCTTGTAATGACTTTAATACGAAGTCGTGTCTCGCCTTGAATATCCCCGTGCTTTCTTTGATGTAGGTCTGGTCTCCATCCAATGCGGCCACAGCGGCAGCTTGTGCGATAGAGCTCGCATTTGAAGTGCTTTGAGACTGGATTTTTTTCATGCCCTTTACTATCGATTCTGGGCCACCCACATAGCCGATGCGCCAGCCCGTCATTGAATAGGCTTTAGAGACGCCATTCACGACTATAGTTTGGTCATATAACTCAGGACAGGCATTAACAATGTTAATAAATTTGTCTTGACCCCAGAGGATATGTTCGTAGATATCGTCAGTCATGATAAGGATGTCGCGATAATTTAGTAAGACTTCAGCCAGCGCTGCTAATTCTTCTTTACTATAGCTGACACCAGTCGGATTAGACGGACTGTTAAAGACAACCATTCTTGTTTTATCAGAAATTGCACCGCGTAGTTTATCTGGAGTGATCTTAAAGCTATCTTCAATCGTGGTTTTTAAAATAACAGGTTCTGCGCCCGCAAGTTTTACCATGTCGGGATAAGAAACCCAATAGGGGGCAGGGATGATGACTTCATCACCTGGATTCAAAGTTGCTTGAAGCAAGTTATATATACTGTGCTTTGCACCGCAAGACACAAGGATTTGATTATTATTGTAAGTAAGATCATTCTCGCGTTTGAATTTATTTATAATCGCTAATTTTAACTCTGCCGTTCCATCAACAGCGGTATACTTAGTTTGTCCTTTTCTCAATGCTTCTATGGCTGCTTCCTTAATATGTTGTGGAGTGTCAAAATCAGGTTCTCCGGTGCCAAGGCCAATAATGTCTTTACCCTCAGTTCGAAGTTCTGCAGCACGTGCAGTGACTGCTAGAGTGGGTGATGGTTTAATACTTTGCACACGATGTGATAATGGAATATCCAACATTGACTCCTGATTTAAAATGGTGCTACAAGGTTGTTTAATATACTAGAAATGAATAGCTTAACAAACATAATATGAAAGAATTTTCACTGGTTTCTGATTTTATCCCTGCGGGTGATCAACCAAACGCGATCACTGAGTTAAACGAGGGTCTAAAAGATGGATTAGCGTATCAAACCCTACTTGGTGTAACTGGCTCAGGCAAGACGTTTTCAATAGCTAATGTTATTCAGGAACAGCAAAGACCTACTATGATACTGGCGCCTAATAAGACTCTGGCTGCGCAGTTATATGGAGAGATGCGTGAATTTTTTCCTGAAAATGCGATTGAATATTTTGTTTCATACTATGACTATTACCAGCCAGAAGCCTATGTTCCTGCATCAGATACGTTTATCGAAAAAGATGCTTCAATAAATGAACATATAGAACAAATGCGACTTTCTGCGACAAAAGCTATTCTGGAACGCCGTGACACGATAATTGTTGCAAGTGTTTCTGCAATATATGGATTGGGTGACCCATCCAGTTATCTAAAGATGGTGCTACACCTGGATAAGGGAGATATAGTCGACCAAAGAACTTTGTTACGTAGATTGACGGAATTACAATATAAGCGTAATGAAATCGAACTTCACCGTGGAACTTTTCGAATACGTGGTGATGTTATCGATATCTTTCCGGCAGAATCAGAACGCGAAGCCATACGCGTGGAATTATTTGATGATGAAATTGAAACGATTAGTCAATTTGACCCATTAACGGGTGCTGTGAATCGTAAATTATCGCGTGTCACTATTCATCCAAAGACACACTATGTGACACAGCGACAAGTATTATTAGACGCAGTCGAATCAATCAAAATTGAATTAAAAGAACGTTTGGAACAACTTGAATCGTTAAATAAATTGGTTGAATATCAGCGTTTGGAACAACGAACTCGTTTTGATATCGAAATGATCAACGAGATTGGTTACTGTTCTGGAATAGAGAATTACTCTCGTTATTTATCCGGACGCGCTGCGGGCAAGCCACCGCCAACCTTACTTGATTACTTGCCAAAAGATGCCTTGCTGATAATAGATGAAAGTCATGTCACTGTTCCACAGTTAGGGGCGATGTACAAAGGTGACCGATCGCGAAAACAAAATTTAGTTGAGTATGGTTTTCGTTTACCCTCGGCACTAGATAATCGTCCGCTAAGGTTTGACGAATTTGAGAAGCTAGCACCACAAACAATTTTTGTCTCTGCTACGCCAAGATCTTATGAAGAAGAACATTCAGGCAAGATTGTTGAGCAGGTTGTAAGACCAACGGGTTTACTTGATCCTGAAATTGAAGTCCGCTCGGTCACAACACAAGTTGACGATTTACTTTCAGAGATCAATCTTCGTTTAAAAGTGAATGAACGCGTATTGGTCACGACGCTCACAAAACGTATGGCAGAAGATTTAACCGATTACCTATCAGAGCATGGTATTCAAGTGCGTTATCTACATTCAGATGTTGATACAGTTGAACGTGTTGAAATTATTCGAGATCTCAGAAAAGGAAAATTTGATGTATTGGTCGGTATTAATCTCTTGCGTGAAGGTTTAGATTTGCCGGAAGTTTCTTTAGTGGCAATCCTTGATGCAGACAAAGAAGGGTTCTTACGTTCAGGTATGACTTTAATACAGACTATTGGACGTGCTGCGAGAAATCTAAATGGTAAGGCTATTTTATACGGAAATAAAATAA
>CAJJDJ010000055.1 GCA_905182825.1 Thiotrichaceae bacterium UBA7359 | reverse complement strand
TGCATCATAATTATTTAGATCAAGAACAGTCAGATTTAATTCTTCAGTAATTTTAGCATCCGTGGCAATAGCGACGACACTCTCGTCTGATTTACAGATTAAAGGATGGCCTAAACTCGGACGATATAATTCGATTTTTGGAATTGATTCAGGCTTGAACCCCTCAACTAAAATGAGATCTAATTTAGTGTGATCTAGAAGGGTAACATATTCCTGTAAACGCATCGTTTGACTAGTCTCTTTTTGGTCGACCATTAAGGCCCAACGTTCTTTTGAACCGATTAACATCTGGCTCGCACCGGCTTTTCTTATTTTATAGCTGTCTTTGCCAGCTTGATCGATTTCAAACGTATGGTGAGCATGTTTAATAACACCAACTTCTAGACCATGTTCTTTCAATAATGGAATCAAGTTGATTAATAAGGTGGTTTTACCTGTCCCACTATAGGCTGCAAAACCTATAATAGGAACATCTGATTTAATTATACTTTTCATAACTTTTTAATTTTAATAATGCATTTTCGACATCATCATGTGTATTGATATTATCAAATGTATCGGGTTTGTCTGAAAAGTCTGCAATAGCAAAATCATGTTTTTTAAACCAATGATCAATTTTTCTTTCGCCTGCTGCTAAATAATCCGACAGTGATTGTAAAAGTGTTTTCTTTATCATGCAGAAAACAGGTTGAATACGTTCTCCATCATGAGCAACACTAATTTCAACTCCTTTACTTTTAAGCGAATTAGCTAATCGTAGTACCAAATCTCGAGGTATAAAAGGTGAGTCACAAGGCGCAGTAACCATATATTCAGTCTTTGTTATTTTTAAAGCGCTTGCCATTCCAGCTAAAGGGCCACAAAAACCAGATAATTCATCAGCGACCAATTCAAGACCGTACTGAGAATAACGGACATGATTGCGATTTGCATTAATAAGTAATTTTGTAGTTTGTGGTTTAAAAATATTAATAACAATCTCAATCATGGGTTTTCCATTAAGCATCACAAGTCCTTTGTCTTTTCCGCCCATACGCCGAGCTTGCCCACCTGCGAGGATAACACCTGTGATCTCTGATTCAATATTCATGCTCTTGTTCTTGCCCAATTGAAATGATCTATATTTATTTTACTATATTAGCGACTTCGTATTTCGGAGGAAGTTCTACATCAAACTCAATATTCTCTGCTCCATTATAGATTAGAAAATGTTTGCTTTTTGCTCTTGAAAGTAGTGTGATATTCATATCATGAGCTAAATTCAATCCCATTTTTGTGATACCTGAACGAGATAACAATACAGGGATTCTCATTTGAGCCACTTTGATAATCATTTCAGAGGTTAATCGCCCAGTGGTATAAAATATTTTATTGGCACCTGAAATATCCTCTAGCCACATTTTGCCAGCAATAGCATCAACGGCATTGTGACGGCCAACATCCTCAATAAATATTAATGGTTTGGTATCATGGCATAATGCGCAGCCATGTACGGCCCCAGCATTCTTATAGACATCGTTATAGATATTTAAATTTTTTAACAATAAATAGAGATGAGATTGTTTTGTTTTTATGGATTTAATCTTAAGCTCATCCAAGTGTTCCATTATATTTCCAAAAACTGTTCCTTGCCCGCAACCAGTAGTAACGATCCTTGTGCCTAGCTTATCTTTCCAATCGTCGCGATTCTCAAAAGTAGTGACGGCGACTGTATTGACATCCCAATCAACTTGAATAGATTTGATTTCGGATAGTTTTTTTATTAATCCTTGATTTTTTAAATAACCCAAAGCGAGCATTTCGGGCTGTGTACCTAAAGTCATTAAAGTAACGATTTCATAACTATCAATATAGATTGTTAGAGCACGTTCTTCCGCAACATGAAGTTGACGTCTATTCTGATACTCATCAATAGCAATCACAGCTGTTGTAGGTGAGAGTCCAGCCTCAGTCATTTCCGGACGATAATCACTAGACATTACTAGCCCCCAGTAACATTCATATGCCTGAATATTATTGGCTTTTCTCTTAGATTAAAATCATGCCCTTTAGGCTTAATTAACATGGAATTTTTAATATCTTGTTTAAGCTTGTCCATGTCACCAGGATAAGCGCGCAGTGTTTTACGTAGGTCAACTGAATCTTCCTGACCAAGACATAATAGTAAACGACCTTCACAGGTTAGCCGGACACGATTACATTGCTCACAAAAGTTATGGCTATGTGGTGAGATAAAACCGACGCGTGTAGCTGTTTCAGCTAGCTTGTAGTATTTTGATGGGCCGCCTGTTGTTTCTGTTGTGGGCACGAGAGTAAATTCTTTTTCTAGAACATTTCTAATTTGGTCACTAGAATAATATACTTCAGCTCGATCATGGTCGCCAATGACGCCCAATGGCATTTCCTCAATAAAACTAATATCCATATCTCGATCACTTGCATATCGAACCAAATTTATAATTTCATCATCGTTACGATTTTTTAATATAACTGTATTTAGTTTTATTTTTTCAAAACCAACTTTAATAGCAGCATCAATTCCAGAGAGGACATTATTTAATTCTCCAACACGTGTGATTCGTTTAAATCTATCTACATTAAGAGAATCTAGACTTATGTTTATGCGCTTAACGCCAGCATCTTTTAGTGGGCGAGCAAATTTTTTGAGTTGAGAGCCGTTTGTGGTCAATACCAGTTCATCTAAGCCAGGCAATTGTCCAATATTTTCAAATAGTTGAATCACATTACGACGAATGAGGGGCTCTCCACCTGTGATTCGGATTTTTTTAACACCAAGTTCGGTAAATGCCAACGCTATTTTTGATATTTCTTCCAATGTCAAAAGTTGCGCGCGAGGTACGAACTCCATTTCATCATCCATACAATAGACACAACGAAAATCACAGCGGTCAGTAACTGAGATACGTACATAATCGACAATACGGTCAAATTTATCGATTAATACTTCTTGGTTAATATTGTTTTTAAAGTCCATCTCTAAAGGTTTAATGAGTATTATATATATGAGTTCTTTTTTGTTAATTTGAATAACTACAATTATAGCCTAATCGTATGTTGAAACATATTTAAATAACAAATTCAAAATTAAAGGAACTGTGTGAAGTTAAAGACTGTTGAGCTATGTAGCATAGCACTAGCTAATAGATTTTGTAGGGTTGAGTGGCAAGAGAGATATTCTAATAACTCGAATTATCCGTGACTTCTTTACCTGCGCAGTGAAATAACAAAAAGGTTTCATCCATAGCAACTAATTCTAACTCTGCCACAGTCAAGATTTCATTTTTGTCAGCAAACATATCAAATGCCCATAAGCATCCAAGATATGTAACATGATAGCGTATTGTTTCAAAAATAAGGACGTTCAAATAATGCCGGAACCATCTTTTTTGCTTCATTGAGGGTAATAGCATCTTCTATGCGCTTGCAACAATAACTTTGCTCTTTATATGTAGGCTGTCAGATGCTTTATTAACTTGAAATTGAGTCTGAAACTGAACGAGACTTAACTTAACTTGTTGCTACTCATGTAACCTTGGACCAACTAAAACCATTATAGACATCATTTCTCGCTAGAAATAAGAAATTTATGTTCTATTTCGATTGCCATTAGCGTAGTAAAGAATATATATATCACTCTATTTTAAAATTTTTATTAGCGAGATAAATAACACCCAATACTGGTATTCCTAGTAAAGATGCAAACAAGAAAAAATTTGTATAACCGATATTTTCTACAATGGAACCAGAATAACCTCCAAGAACTTTTGGAAATAGTGTCATGAGTGAACTAAATATAGCGTATTGCATAGCAGTAAAAGAAGTATTAGTTAGTCGTGAAAGAAAAGCCAAAAAAGCTGCACTAGCAATCCCAGCGGACAAATTGTCTGCAGAGATTACAAGATAAAGCAATTGAATATTATATCCTTTAACAGCAAGAAGCATGAATAAAAAATTCGTTAAAACAGTTAGTAATCCACCTAAAAATAAGATCTTCATTACACCAAAGCGTATTGATAAAATACCACCCAAAAATCCACCTAAGATAGTCATAAGCAAACCAAATGTCTTAACAACTGAGGCAATTTCTTTTTTACTATAACCAAGATCTTGAAAAAAGATATTTGAAATCACACCTAGAACGATATCAGATATACGATAAAGACCGATCAAAACCAATAGTAATATTGCGAATTTAATACCATATCGCTGAAAAAAGTCTAAGACTGGTGCTACATAACTTTCAACAACGATTTTTTTTTCAATAAATTTAAATTTTATAAATATTAATATGATAGATAAAAATATTAGCATTCCAAGAGAAAGACGAAAAGATTCAACACACAAACTAGAAAATATTTTGTTAT
This sequence comes from Thiotrichaceae bacterium UBA7359, assembly GCA_905182825.1. Taxonomy (GTDB): domain Bacteria; phylum Pseudomonadota; class Gammaproteobacteria; order Eutrophobiales; family Eutrophobiaceae; genus UBA7359. Next base: position 290 of record CAJJDJ010000055.1, on the reverse strand, counting down.
TTAAAACTTCTGCCAGAATATTTTTCCATGATGAATTAAATTCAGAGCTAAGATGGAAAGTTATTATAAAGCCAACTACTGCAAGAATAAAAACTAAAAGAAATTTAATATATGTGACATTAGAATATTTATATTCAGTTATTTTATTTTTTTCGGGTTCGTCTATGCAAAACGTAGTAATAATTCCGATTATCATTACTGCGGCCATGCAACTATAAGTGACCTGCCATGCTCTATAATCATATGAACCCATTTCTGAGCCTAAAGAACTAGCAATATATAAACTACCT
>CAJJDJ010000054.1 GCA_905182825.1 Thiotrichaceae bacterium UBA7359 | reverse complement strand
CGTCAAGCATATAGATGGGGTGAGTATTACGCTTGGTGATGTTGCTAATATTGATTACGGTGCAGAACCTGCTTTTGGCGCCGGTTCAATCATGGGCAAAGAAGGTATTGTTCTAATGGTTATCGGCCAATACGGTGCAAATACTTTAAATGTATCAAATGACGTTGAAAAAGCCATTCAAGGTCTCGATAAGATTTTTGCAGAAAACGATATCAAACTTCATCCGACTTTATTTCGTCCGGCTAACTATATAGAACGTTCGGTAAGTAGTATTGCGGGACATCTTTTGATCGGCGGTCTACTTGTCGTCATAGTTCTTGTTGTCTTTTTATTCAACTTCAGGACTGCCTTTATTTCAGTATTGGCGATTCCTTTGTCATTACTGACAGCCATCTTTGTTTTGTTAAAACTAGGTGTGAATCTGAATATAATGGTCATTGGTGGTTTAGCTATTGCATTGGGAGAAGTTGTAGATGATGCAATCATTGATACAGAAAATATATTTAGACGCTTGAGACAAAATAAACTTTTAAGCAAACCTTTGTCAATGAAAGATGTTGTTTACAAAGCATCAATGGAGGTAAGAGGTTCAGTTGTTTATGCCAGTTTTATTGTGGCATTAGTTTTTGTTCCTTTATTACACCTCGGTGGTATTACTGGGCGATTGTTTGCACCACTCGGCATAGCCTATATCCTGTCAATAATGATGTCTTTATTAGTTGCTCTGACAGTAACACCGGCATTGTGTTATCTGCTTCTAGCAAAAGATAAGTTGAAAAATATTGAACCGCCACTAATCAACATATTAGAACCGTACTACGAAAAAGTTTTAATGCTAATTTCACGCGCACCCTATCTAGTGATTATTTTAACAATACTCTTTTGCTTGTCCGGTTTATCGATATTACCAGGGATTGGTGGCCAATTTCTCCCGAACCTTAGAGAAGGTCATTATATTGTTCATACTTCAAGCCTTTCTGGAACATCTTTGCAAGAGTCTATTCGTGTTGGTAATCAAATTTCAAAATTATTTATTGATATACCGGGAGTTACTTCTGTGTCTTTTTGGTCAGGCAGAGCGGAGCGGGGTGCAGATACTTTTGGAAGCCATTACAGTGAATTTGAGGTTGATTTGAATATCAATTTGAGTGGATCAGAACAACAACAAGTATTAGACAGTATACGTAATACATTAAACGACTTCCCTGGTTTACGTCATGAAGCACATAATTTTCTATCGGAACGTATACACGAAACTATTTCAGGCTATTCGGCGCCTATTGTGGTTAATATTTATGGAAGTGATCTGGATGCCCTAGATAAAAAAGCTACGGAAGTAGCTGCTGTTATGAAAACTATTGATGGTGCAAGCGGTGTACAAGTTCAGTCTTCTACTCCGACGCCACTATTACAAATTGCATTACGTCTTGATAAATTAAAAGAGCATGGTCTCGCTCCACTTGAAGTTGTGGATAGTATCAAAACTGCATTTGAAGGTTTACCAGTTGCGAAATATCAGGAAGATAACCGTGTTTTCAATGTCGTTGTCAGCTTACCTCAAAACAAACGTCAGACACCTAATGATGTCCGTAAATTACCGATTAAAACTGTCGGAGGATTGTTGCTGCCCTTGGAAGAATTTGCTCATATTCGACAACAAAGTGGACGGTACAATATCCTGCATCAGGACGGACAACGTGTTCAGAGCATAACGAGCAATGTTGTTAATCGAGATATTGTAAGCTTCATGAAGGACCTTGAAGAAACAGTGTTTTCACAAATTGAATTTAGTACTGAGATATACCCAGAGTTTACCGGAGCTGCAATTGAACAAGCTAAGGCAAAAGAGGAATTAATTATACTGTCGGGTATAATATTGTCTGTAGTGATGATGCTGATGTACTTGGCCATTCGCAGTTTTAGGCATATGTTATTGATGTTAATCAATTTGCCTTTTGCATTAATAGGCGGTGTGATAGCTATATTGATTACAGGAGGGGAACTATCTGTAGGTTCTCTTGTGGGGTTTGTTACGCTCTTTGGGATCACCATACGAAACTCGATTATGTTAGTTACTCATTATAAGAACCTTGTACAAGATGAAGGTTTGCCATGGAACCTTGAAATAGCTATTCAAGGAGCAAAGGAAAGATTACCATCAATATTGATGACTGCATTGGTAACCGCATTGGCAATGTTACCGATTGCTATTAATAGCGATAATCCTGGGCGCGAAATCATGGGCCCGATGGCGGCAATTATTATTGGAGGATTGATATCATCAACTATTCTTAACCTTCTTATTATGCCAATCATTATGCTGAAGTTTGGTAGGTTTAATAAATAAAACTAATGGAAATAGAAAAAAGTCATTCTTATAAACGAGACACAAAGACATTGAAATTAGTGAGTAGTTATTCTAAAGGATGTTGAAAGGTCTTCAGAATATGATCAGTTCTTTTTTTGCAAAGAAAGCGCATGAACGATACAAACGATAAATAAATTGATTAAGCGTTCAGAAATATTAAAATAAAGTATCCTTCTAACTTTCTTGTTTAATTGTTTCATTCTTCAAATGTTCTAACCACCAAATAGCTTGTTCTTTTGTTGATTTATCAGATAATGCATCAGTAAAAGCTCGTGTTGCTTTATCCATGTTCTTAGAGTGATATTGTGCAATGCCTAGTAGTAGATTAATTTTAGATAATAAAATTTTGTCTTTAGATTTGAATTCAATATCAAGAACTTCAATCACCTGTTGCCATTCTTCTGCCTCAATATATAGTTGCCCAAGTCGAAGTCGTGAGTTGTTGTCTTTAAATTTATTAATAATTTCTTTAAATACAGGTTCAGCTTTTTTCTTTTCCTGAGCAAGCATCCAACTGTCGGCAAGCAGCTTCAACATCCTAATGTCAGGCTTAATATCACCAACAGCCATTTCTTTTTCAAGGAGCACAGCCGCTTTATATGGCATTTCTAGATATAGATAGTTACTTATCAAACGATTTATATCATCTCTTTTTAATAAGCCTTTTGCATATGCCAGTTCATATATCGCCAGTGCTTTCTTACCCTGTTCAAGGCGTTGATAGATTTCTGCTAACTGTAACCAATAATTTGATTTCTTTGGATACTTGATGATGATGGTCTCAAGTAGAGTGGCAGATTTTTGATATTCGTTTATCTCATAATAGCCAGCTAATAGCAGCTCATACCAGCTTAGTTGTGGCTTACTAGATTGAACAAGTGCTTTCTCTGCATGAGTAATGAGCTGTTTATAGTCTTTTATATTATAATATGCTGTTGCAGCTAGTATGTGAGCATCTCCCGTCGCTTTGGTTTCAGTAGTAAACCATTTAGACAGGTATTCTAAGCCTTCTTTAGATTTATCTATATGTATTAATAATTGGGCAGCAGAATAGTTTAGTTCATGTGTAACATCTATTGGTAGAGCATCAAGAGACAATGCTTTAATGAAATTTTTTGTTGCCTCTTCGAATTCTCCGATATTACTTTTGGCATAGCCAATAGTTTGATAGATAACGGCAGAATCATAAGCTTTGAGATTGTTCAAGGATATTAGTTTTTTTAATTTTTTAAGTGCTTTACCATTTTGTCCTTCATCAATCTGATTATGAATTCCAATTAACTCAGCATGCACATTGGGATCTAATTTATAATTTTTTTTCTTTTCTTCTGCAAAAAGAGAGCTGTAAAAAACGATAAGTATAATAATTAAAGTGCTTTTCACTGATATTTTTTGTATGTATGTGGTCATCGTTTTAATTTAAATTTTACGTCTTGACGTGCTTTCTTTTCCACAGGTTTTCCATCAATCATATCTGGATTATATTTCCATTTTGATATTGCTTTTAAAACAGCGCTATCAAAGATTTTAGGTGGTTTAGCGTTTATGATGACAGGATTTTTAACTGAGCCATCAATTGCTATAATAAACTCAACTGTAACAACGCCTTGTATGCCACTACGTAAAGCGCGAAGAGGGTATACAGGGGGTATTCTTAAAGTAGGTACTACATTAATATCAATATTAGGTTTAGATGGCTTAGTACGGGGCATGGCTTTTAGTGCGTTTTTCGAAAAATCTCCGAGATAAGGTGAGCCTGATAGCGACAAAGGCATGTTTATATCAGGTGGAGATAGTCTCGACTCCATGGGTTGAGGTTTTTCAATTTGGGGCTCAGCCATTTTCGGAGGAGGGGGGGGCTCTTCTAGGGGGG
>CAJJDJ010000053.1 GCA_905182825.1 Thiotrichaceae bacterium UBA7359 | reverse complement strand
TAATAAAAAGTGCATGTCTAGGTTTTCATCATGATATGATCTATACAAGCTCAATATGATAGTTGGAAAACATTTTAAAAGTTATTCGGCAATTGTAGATACAGATTTTACGAAATAATATTTTATAATCAAAAGGGAATATAATTTATGTCAAAAATTAGCACTCCACAAAAAACACAAGAATATTTGCATCGATATATGGAAGGCACTCAAAAACGTAATCCTGGCCAACCAGAATTCTGTCAAGCTGTCTATGAAGTAGCCTCTTCAATTTTTCCATACATAGCAGATAAGCCGATTTATCATGAAAATCAGATTTTGGAGCGTATGGCTGAACCAGAACGCGTTCTTTCCTTTCGAGTGCCTTGGACTGATGATGATGGACGTATTCGCACTAACAGAGGGTGGAGGGTACAGTTTAACTCAGCTATTGGGCCTTACAAAGGGGGCATTCGTTTTCATCCAAGTGTTAACGAATCAATTCTTAAGTTTCTTGGTTTCGAACAAACATTTAAAAATAGCCTGACAGGCTTACCAATGGGTGGTGGTAAAGGTGGAGCTAACTTTAACCCAAAGGGGAAGAGTCATAATGAAGTTATGCGATTTTGTCAATCTTTCATGACCGAATTATACCGACATATTGGTGAAGATACGGATGTGCCTGCTGGAGATATTGGTGTTGGTGGACGGGAAATAGGTTTTATGTTTGGACAATATAAACGTATTACAAACCGCTTTGTCGGGGTACTGACTGGGAAAGGTATGGAATTTGGTGGTTCTAAGATGCGTACTGAAGCTACCGGCTATGGTGCCATCTTTTTTCTGCGTAATATGCTAGCTCAGCATAAAGATAGTATAGAAGGTAAAAAAGTTCTGATTTCTGGAGCCGGTAATGTTGCGACACATGCTGCTGAAAAATGTTTACAATTGGGCGCAATACCCGTGACGATGTCTGATTCAGGTGGGTTTATAAATTGTCCTGATGGCTTTACTCAAGAGCAAATTGATTGGATAAAAGAATTGAAAGGTGCTCGTCGAGGTCGTATTTCTGAAGCCGCTGACGAGTTTAATAATATCACTTTTCATGAGGGTCGTCCGTGGGGTGTTGATGGTGATTGTGCGGTCCCCTCTGCAACGCAAAATGAAATAAGTGCAAAAGAGGCAGCAACTTTGATAAAAAATGGGGTGATGGCAGTAGCAGAAGCCGCCAATATGCCGTGTGAGCAAGGCGCTGTCGATGCATTTATCGAAGCTGATGTTTTGTTTGGTCCAGCAAAGGCCGTGAATGCTGGTGGTGTTGGCGTATCAGGTTTAGAAATGAGTCAAAATAGTGCGCGTATAGCATGGGGAGAAGATCAACTTCGTAAATTACTTGAAGATATGATGCGAGACATCCATGATTCATGTGTTCAATATGGAGGAGATGGTAAACAAGTGAATTATCTTCAAGGTTCTAATATTGCCGGTTTTGTTAAAGTCGCCGATGCAATGTTAAGTTACGGTCACGTTTAAGATTGACATGTGATTTTTATCAGTATCCGGCTTGTATAAGCCGGATATTTTTTCATTCAAAACATATTTAAGCTCTTTAGTATATTCGTAGCACTTATTGAAAGTGGCTAAAATATTAATTTCAATATATTAACTTGAAGATAAGTTAGATAGTTTTATTAAGTTCATTAAAACTCAAACTGGCGACTTTGGCAGTAAAATCAAAATTAACCTCAAAGATATTGAGGGCGAAGGATATAATATTTGTATTGAGATTAATCTTAATAATAACCAATTAGATTATTAATAATAAAGACGACTCACGTTCCTCAACAATGATAACAATATTATTCTTATGTTAAGGAACGTTATATGATCTTAATATATCATTACAATTATGTGTGATAAAAAATGGATGGAGCGTGCTTTTGAATTAGCGCAAAAAGCGAAAGAGAATGATGAAGTTCCTATTGGTGCGGTTATCGTTCGCGAAAATAAAATTATTGGTGAAGGATGGAATCAACCGATATCATCCCAGGACCCTACTGCGCATGCTGAAATAATTGCATTACGTGATGCGGGTAATAATATCTGTAACTATCGCCTACCTAACACAACGATGTATGTAACACTCGAGCCTTGCGCTATGTGTGCGGGTGCTATTATTCATGCACGTATTACTAAACTTATTTTCGCTGCTGCAGATCCAAAAACAGGAGCGTGTGGCAGTATTTTCAACTTACTACAAACAGAAGAATTAAATCACAAGGTTGATATTACAAAAGGCATAATGGAATATGAATGTTGTTTATTAATACGGACATTCTTTAAAGAGAAAAGATTAAAATAATGATAAATGATGTAGCTTTTTTACAAGCAAAACAACTCGCTAAATTATTTTTAAAAAAACCAAGTAAGCTAGCGGTAGCTGAATCATGTACAGGTGGAGGACTCGCCGAAGTTTTGACACGCTTACCAGGTAGCTCTGCTTGGTTCGAATGTGCCTTTGTTACCTACTCAAACGAAGCCAAACAAAAAATGTTAGGAGTTTCATTTGATGTGCTTCAAAAATTTGGTGCGGTGAGTGAAGAAACAGCAAACGCCATGTCAAGAGGCGCCGTCGAAAATAGTCGAGCAGATTATGGTGTGGCGATTACTGGAGTAGCAGGTCCTGACGGTGGTTCAGAAGATAAGCCTGTTGGAACAGTATGTTTAAGTTGGTACGAACGAGGGTATGGTGGAACAACGATACGGGTATTTTTTGATGGTGATCGTTTAAAGATCAGAGAGCAGTCTTGTTTATTAGCAATACAAGGTTTAATAGATTTTTTGCAAAAAAAATCAGAATAAAAGTCAGAAGTACTCTCCCAGTATTAATTAAATACCCAGCCAGCAAATGGCTCAATCTCATCTCGATTCAAGACAATCAATTGATGTTTATTGGGACTCAATGAGTGATCCAGTGTAGTATCAACAGATAGTTGTTGTAGTAAATAGCCAATTAAAGCGCGGCGAATCTTAATTTCGATAATATCATTATCGCTACCGTAATCTATAAGCAGGCTTGTTCGAATTTTGTCTTCCAATTTTGGATGAGGGGTCAATTTCATCGTAATTATTTCAACCCAGTCATCATCATATTGCGAACTGGATTCAGCCGGTTCATTTCTACATTCCGCATCTTCAAAGCGCGATAAGACGAAGTCTCTAAAATCAAAACTATTTTCATTATAAGCACGTACATGCCAGCGAAAACCAGTATTAACTAGTGAGTGTGGCTCGATAACCCTCATATTTTCAGTGATTTCTTTTGAGAGTGAATGATAATTAACATTCAATTTTTTTTTGTTATGTATGGCGCGTGTTACTTGTGCCAGCACCGACTTATTGGGTAATCGACTGGGTAGCGCGAGCCCATCTACAGGAATACCAAAGACTGCATTATCTTGGTAAGGACGGCCAACCGCTGTTAGGTTAGCTTCTATCATAGGTAAAACTGTTGCTGGTGAAAGATCAGCAAAAACTTCTTTAAAAGTGACAGTTGGCACAAAACCAAAAACAGCATGCTTATAAATCAGATTGTCAGGAGCTATATGGCTATAAAGCTTCAGATCCTTAGTCGCTGCAGCATCAGACATACCAAAGGCTTTGGCCACTTCACTACGTGTGACAACGCCGCTGTAATAGGCCATGAGTTCTATGTATTGTAAGCGTTGACGTGTCGCCCATTTGATACCATCTAACATTTTTTTTTAAAAAATTTGGTTAATATTGTAAATTATACTAAATAATACCATTAGCTAATAAAATATATTATTAAGTATAAAGTAATTAGGTAGTAAAAAGTATTGACAATATAAAATGTATTGATTATAGTTTCTTGCATGAGAGCTGTTCGGGGAATAGCTTAGATACCTAGAATTAAGAAAAATGGAGAATTAAAATGGCTAGCGCAGAAAAAATTGAAGAAGATAAAAAAAGAGCATTATCGATAGCGTTAGGTCAGATTGAAAAGCAATTTGGGAAAGGCTCTGTTATGAAAATGGGTGACCAAACTGTGGCAGCAGTACCTACGGTTAGTACTGGTTCCATAGGCTTGGATGTCGCGCTCGGCGCTGGGGGTTTGCCCTATGGTCGTGTTGTCGAGATATATGGGCCGGAGTCTTCTGGTAAAACGACGTTAACCTTGTCAGCGATTGCTGAAGCACAAAAACAGGGTAAGACTTGTGCTTTTATAGATGCAGAGCATGCACTTGATCCTGTTTATGCTGAGAAGCTTGGAGTGAATATTGATGAATTATTGGTGTCGCAGCCGGATACTGGTGAGCAGGCATTAGAAATTTGTGACATGTTGGTTCGAAGTGGTGCAGTTGAATTGGTAGTGATTGATTCGGTGGCTGCATTAGTCCCAAAGGCGGAAATAGAAGGTGAAATGGGTGATTCTCATATGGGGCTTGCCGCTCGTCTAATGTCACAGGCTTTAAGAAAGCTGACGGGTAATATCAAGCGAGCAAATTGTTGTGTAATATTTATTAACCAAATACGTATGAAGATCGGTGTGATGTTTGGTAGCCCAGAAACAACAACAGGTGGTAATGCACTGAAGTTTTATGCATCGGTTCGTCTTGATATAAGAAGAATTGGTGCTATTAAGAAAGGTGATGAAGTAGTAGGTAATGAAACTCGTGTCAAAGTCGTTAAAAATAAAATAGCACCACCCTTTAAACAAGCTGAGTTTGAAATTTTGTATGGTGAAGGTATTTCTCGTCTTGGCGAAGTAATAGATCTTGGAGTGAAGCTAGAACTCATCGATAAAGCGGGTGCATGGTATAGCTATAAGGATGATCGTATTGGTCAAGGTAAAGAAAACGTACGTAAATTTTTAAAAGAAAACCCAAAAATTGCGGAAGAAATAGAAAACAATATAAGAGAACAATTATTGCCGAAAATCACAGCAGAAGATGTTACTGAGGTTGATTCTATTGAAGAAGAGGTAATGGTCTGAGTACAGAACGCCAAGAAGTCTTACAACGTGCATGCGACTTCTTGGCTAGACGCGAACATAGTCGTAAGGAATTGGAAAAGAAGCTCAATCGACGTTGCAAAGATGAGATATTGATTGGAGATCTGTTGGATACGCTTAATAGTGAAGGCTTACAGAGCGATAAACGGTTTACCGAAAGTTTTGTCCACCACTGTATTAATAAAGGACAGGGACCGAATAAGATAACACAGGAATTAAGGCAACGAGGAATTGAGCAAGTTATAATCGAAGAATATCTTGAATCACAACAAATAGATTGGATGTCTTTAGTGGAAGGAGTAAGAGTAAAAAAATACGGTGAAAGTAGGGTTTTAGATTATCAAACTAAAGCAAAACAGTCTCGATTCCTATATAGTCGCGGTTTCAGCAGTGAACAAATAAACCAACTCTTAAAATAATGAAAACCAGTAACGATATTCGCCAATCATTTTTAGATTTCTTTAAGATGAAAGATCATGAAGTGGTTCCAAGCAGCTCTCTAGTCCCTTTAAATGATCCTACTTTGTTATTTACTAACGCTGGCATGGTGCAATTTAAAGATATTTTTGTTGGTAAAGAAAAACGTAATTATAAACGGGCCGTATCTTCGCAACGTTGTATACGCGCGGGTGGTAAACATAATGATTTAGAAAATGTTGGCTATACAGCACGTCATCACACTTTTTTTGAAATGCTTGGCAACTTTAGTTTTGGTGATTACTTTAAACACGAAGCGATTATTTATGCTTGGGAGTATTTAACGAAAGAATTAAAGATACCAGAATCGAAACTATGGATAACTGTTTTTGAGGAAGATGATGAAGCTGCGGACATTTGGTTAAAAGAAGTTGGTGTTTCACCAGACCGCTTTAGTCGTTGTGGTGCATCTGATAATTTTTGGTCCATGGGTGATACTGGTCCTTGTGGTTCTTGTAGTGAAATATTTTATGACCATGGAGAAGATATCCCTGGGGGTCCTCCAGGAACGGAAGATGCAGATTTAGATCGTTATGTCGAAATTTGGAATCTAGTTTTTACCCAGTTTGATCGTGATGCTAGCGGGACCTTAAAACCTATTCCTCATCCTTCAGTCGATACGGGTATGGGTTTAGAACGGATTACTGCCGTGATGCAAAATGTACATAACAATTATCAAATTGAATTATTTGAAAAGATCATTCAGTCAATAAAAGATCTGACTGATGAAAATAATCTTAACGTCACTTCAATTCAAGTCGTTGCTGATCATATTCGCTCTTGTTCGTTTTTAATCTCAGATGGAGTTATTCCTTCTAATGAGGGCCGAGGTTATGTGTTACGAAGAATCATTCGTCGTGCAATTCGACACGGTAATAAATTAGGTTTCAATGAACCGTTCTTTTATAAATTAGTTGATAAACTCTCACAAATTATGGGCGAAGCTTATCCTGAGTTAGTGCAATCAAGATTCAATATTGAAAGAGTATTATTGGCTGAAGAAGAACGTTTTGCAGAAACATTAGAACAAGGGTTGAAAGTATTGGATGACGTTATCGTCAAAATGAAAACTCAAGTTATTCAGGGAGAAGATATTTTTCGTTTATATGATACTTATGGATTCCCGGTTGATCTCACTGCTGATATAGCCCGTGAGCGCGGTCTAAAAGTTGATATGGATGGCTTTAATATGGCTATGGCTGAACAACGTAAGCGCGCGCGTGCTGCAAGTAAGTTTGGTGTTGATGTTTCAGTTGAGATCGATGATAGTTTAGTAAGTGAGTTCACGGGTTATGAACGCTTACAGCAAAAGACAACAATCATCGCGCTTTATCAAGATGGTCGTAATGTAAAGACTTTAAAACAGGGAGATGTTGGTGGGGTTATATTATTAGAAACACCTTTTTATGCCCAGTCGGGTGGACAGGTTGGGGACAAAGGTGAACTATTTACAGATAATATTTTTTTTGAAATTGAAGATACAAAGAAACAAAGTCAATCTCATATACATCTGGGTGTGTTACGGACAGGTAGATTAAAAGTAGGTGATGTTGTGCGTGCCTCTGTCGATCAAAAACGACGTGTCGACATCACGAGGAATCATTCGGCAACACATTTATTACATACTTCCTTACGTAATCTTCTCGGTGATCATGTCTTACAAAAAGGCTCTTTAGTGGCAGATGATCGATTACGGTTTGATTTTTCACATGGCGAACCCTTAACAAAACAGCAAATTCATGAGGTTGAGAGATTGGTGAACTCTCAGGTATTAAAAAATGAAGTAACCGGAGTCCAAGTAATGACGCTCGATAAAGCCAAGGCATCGGGTGCGATATCATTATTTGGTGAAAAGTATAAAGATGTAGTTAGAGTATTAAATGTTGGTGGTGATTTTTCATATGAACTGTGTGGCGGTACTCATGTTGAACGTGCGGGCGACATTGGTTTTTTCAAGGTTGTATCTGAGTC
>CAJJDJ010000052.1 GCA_905182825.1 Thiotrichaceae bacterium UBA7359 | reverse complement strand
CTAAAGATGACACCCCAGTTGCAACAAGCGATTCGATTGTTGCAACTATCCAGTATTGAGCTTCAAACAGAAGTTCAGGAAGCCCTTGAGTCCAATATGATGTTGGAAATGGATGAAGGTGAGTCGGAGCAAAAATCTTCTCAAGAAACTACAATTATAGAGACCGAAGCAAAAAAAGATGTTACTGATAAGGTGACGGACCTAAATCAAGAGACTATGCCAGACGAGCTTCCTGTTGACAGTGGTTGGGATGATACTTATGACAGCACTTCTTATTACACTAAAACGACTAATGGTAAAGGCAACTATGACGGTTTTGAAAACCAGGATTCTAGTAAAAATACATTACGAGAGTATTTAGAAGAGCAACTTAATTTTGCACAAATAACGGATAGTGACAAAGTAATTGCCTTAACTATTATTGACTCACTTGACGACGATGGATATTTAATGGGTACATTAAAAGATATCCTGGCAGCTGTTGAAGATGATCTGGAAGGTGTTGGTATCGAGGAAGTTGAGGCGGTATTAAGGATGGTTCAGGCTATGGGACCAGCGGGCGTTGGTTCAAGAAATCTTAAGGAATGCCTATACCTCCAATTGAATCAGTGTGAAGTAGACACGTTTCGACTGAAAGAAGCGAAAACACTAATCGACGATTACTTGGATTTATTGGCTGCGCATGATTACAACCAGATTATGCGGAAGATGAAACTAGATCAAGAGGAATTAACGGAAGTTGTGGGCCTTATTCAGTCGATGAATCCTCGACCTGGTAATAAAGTCAGCGATGTCCATACTGAATATATAGTACCCGATGTCTATGTCAAAAAAGTAAAAGGCATCTGGAAAGTTGATCTGAATACAGACGGCATTCCTAGTCTTCGAATAAATTCAGCCTATGCTAAAATGATTCGTCGTGCAGATAATAGTGATGACAATATCTCTCTAAAATCTCACCTACAAGAAGCTCGCTGGTTTATAAAAAGTATTCGCAGTCGAAGCGAGACATTATTGCGTGTAGCAACTTGTATAGTGGAGAGGCAACGAGCGTTTCTTGAGCATGGTGATGAAGCGATGAAACCTTTAGTTCTGTTTGATATCGCTGAGATATTAGGTATGCATGAATCTACAATATCTCGTGTTACCACACGCAAATACATGCATACTCCTCGTGGCATTTTTGAACTTAAATATTTTTTCTCTAGCCATGTTAGTACCAATTATGGTGGGGTATGTTCATCCACAGCAATACGTGCATTGATTAAAAAATTAATAAGCGCTGAATTGCCTAATAAACCGCTTAGTGACAGTAAGATTGCAGGAGTACTAGAAGCACAGGGAATTAATGTTGCTAGAAGGACAATTGCGAAATATAGAGAGGCGATGTCCATACCTCCATCAAACGAACGGAAAAGGCTTGCTTAGTTCATGATAAAATTATGTAAGGAATAAATTATGAAAATTAGTATTACCGGACATCATATTGATATTACTGACTCATTAAGAACATATGTAAACACTAAGTTTCAACGTTTAGAACGACATTTTGAGGAGATCACTGATATCCATGTCATCTTAAGCGTTGAAAAGGAACGACAAAAAGCTGAAGCAACTATTCATGTTAGTCGTGCAAACTTGTTTGCTGAAAATGAACAGGAAGACATGTATGTTGCGATTGATGGTTTAACTGACAAACTAGATAGGCAGCTAAAGAAACATAAAGAAAAATCAATTGATCACCATCGTGAGGAAGGTAGCCTAAAGAATCAAGAAATAGAATAGGCTTTAATTCTTTTAATCAATTAGTAATTATTATCACAGTATGAATATTTCAGATATTTTATCACTTGAATGTGTCACTTTAGATATTGATTGTCATAGTAAGAAAGATGCGCTTGATATATTGGCAAAGACTATTGCAGGTTCTGATAAAGCGACATCACAAATAGAAGTTTTTGATTGTTTGTGTGCACGGGAAAGACTTGGGAGCACAGGTCTTGGTAATGGGATTGCTATCCCACACGGGCGCTTAAAAAATAGTAAAAAAACAATCGCAGCTTTTTTGCGGCTTGAAGATGGTGTTGATTATGATGCTGTGGATAAAGTGTCTGTAGACTTAATTTTTGCATTAATTGTCCCAGAAGATTCAACTGATGAGCATTTACAAACACTGGCAACGCTAGCAGGGATGTTTAGCGACAAAAAAATAATCAGTCAGCTTAGAAAGGCTCGTTCTTCAGCGGAAATATTTTCAATATTAATAAGCTAAAAGTATGCTTGAACTCGCGAAAGAATTGGATATCGAAGATTTCTATAGCACTTATCACGAAAAACTAGAGATTGCACCTGTAGCTGGACAACAAATCATTGAAGATGTGATCATCTGTAACGAACAGTTGTTTTTAACATAAATCTGACGCAAGATTACTTGTGTTCGGAACAGAACAGCAAGACAGTCTTTCTTTAGTTGAATATTTAAATTTGCTCTCCTCGCGTCAAGAACAAGCTATGGATAATATAAACATAAAACGTATTGGAGGTTTAACAGAGTCTTTAATACAATGTTCAGTAATCCAGGCATTTGCTAATGAATGTCACCATTCAGATTAAATCTGATGCATGCAACCATGCTTTTTATGTGAGTAAATATAATGTGTCAGAACTTTTTACTAAAAGAAAAATAGGCTAGAGATAAATATATGGAAGAGACAGAGCGTCGACTTATTATTGTTAGTGGTTTGTCTGGAGCAGGAAAAACAGTTGTATTAAATTCACTCGAAGATCTTTCTTTTTATACAATTGATAACTTACCAATCAGTTTGCTTAGTGAACTGATTTCCCAATTTTCAAAAGATGATACTGACCTCCCCGGACTAATAGCAATCGGGATAGATGCGAGGAATAAAAAAAAATATCTTGATCAACTCCCTGAAAAAATTAAGTCTTTTTTAAATAAAAGAGTGAAAATAGAATTGATCTATATCGATGCAAATGATGAGATTTTAACAAAACGATTCAGCGAGACTCGACGCAAACACCCATTGTCATCTGATCAGATGTCTTTGCTTGATGCAATCCATAAAGAACGAGAGATTACTCTAGAGATTTCACAAGTATCAGATCTACATATTGATACAAGTTTTATGCAATTAAAAGAATTGCGAGATATTGTTTGTGAACGTATAGCTCGTAGAAAAAAATCTATTTTATCATTACAATTAATTTCTTTTGGTTATAAAAATGGTGTTCCTAAGGACTCAGATTTTATTTTCGATTTGAGATGCTTACCAAACCCATACTGGGAAAAGTTTCTACGACAATACTCTGGTAAAGATGAGCCGGTTATTGAGTTTTTATTGAAACAAAAGAGTGTTACTCAAATGTTGAGTGACCTTGAAATTTTTTTCGAAAGGTGGTTGCCAAGATTCGAGATGGACAATCGTAGTTATTTAACCATTGGTTTTGGCTGTACAGGTGGCCATCATCGTTCTGTGTTTATTGTTGAACAACTAGCGAAAAAATTTATGCGAGAACAGAGACAGGTTATTATAAGACATCGGGATCTTTAATATAAGTATAGGTGTATTGTTAATTTTATATAATGGGGTTGGAACTGCCTTGTTTTCTTAGTCACTTTATGATTATGTCAGCGTATGTATATCAACTAAACTCTATGGTTTTAGTTCTAGTGATATTGCAGATAGCTTGGATGGTGAAATAAAGATAATTATCACCACTAGTTTAAGTCTCATCCTAGCTCTTCTGGTTTTCTAATCAAATTAATGGATATTAATGAATCATAAAAAAATTAAAATAATTAATAAGTTAGGCTTACACGCCCGTGCTGCTGCTAAACTCGTCCAAATCGCTTCGGGTTTTCACGCTGAAATAAATATTCAATTTGTACAGCGTGAAGTTAGCGGTAAAAGCATCATGGGGTTAATGATGCTTGCTGCAGGGAAAAGTGCTGAGATTGAGGTTAGAACTATAGGTAAAGATGAAGATGAAGCAATGACGGCGATTGTAGCATTGATAAACAATAAATTTGGTGAGGACGAATGACGATATCAATTCAAGGCGTGAGTGTGTCTCGTGGAATTGCCATAGGGAAGGTCCACATTGTTCAACACGATCAACTCGAAGTGCCTGAATACACTATTCTTAACTCACAGATTAACGATGAGCTGTCACGGTTTAATAATGCTATAGCTGATGCACGTCAACAATTACGTGCCATACGGGATCACATCCCTAATTCAACACGGGTTGACGTCTCTGCTTTTATAGATACTCATTTGTTAATGTTGGAAGATATTACTCTAACGGAAGAACCTAAGCGAGTCATTAAAGAACGTTCATGCAATGCTGAATGGGCACTTAAATTACAACGTGATGCACTAGTTAATGTTTTCAATGAAATGGCTGATACTTATCTCAGCACACGTCGTGATGATGTTGATCATGTTGTAAATAGAATTTTACGTGTTTTATTAAAACAGAAACCTTTATTACATGAGGTGCCCGATGACCATTTAAAAAATAGAATTATTGTGGCTGACGATCTAACTCCTGCCGATACTGTATTGATGCAGCACTATGGGATCACTGCTTTTGCAACAGAGTTCGGTGGACCAACATCACATACGGCAATTTTAGCAAGAAGTTTAGGTATTCCTGCCGTGGTCGGCTTACATAGTGCCCGTCGATTTTTTAAAAATGAAGATTTGGTTATTATGGATGGTAGTACAGGTATGCTACTGATAGAGCCTAATAGACTTATTAAAAGCTATTATGAAAAAAGACAGCGAGAAGTTAAACGTTACTATTCATCACTTCGAAAACTTAAGAGTGCACCGACAGAATCAGCAGATGGTATACCGATAACTCTTACTGCTAATATCGAATTACCAAAAGATTTCGAAACTGTAAGAGATGTAGGAGCGAAAGGTGTTGGTCTTTATCGCACAGAATTTCTTTACATGAATAGAGAGACACCACCAAACGAAGATGAACATTTTGAAACATACCTTAATGTACTTAAGGCTCTACGTGGGTTGCCTTTAACTATTCGAACTCTTGATTTAGGTGCCGATAAACAAGTTGATGGCGCGGGTAGCCAAGCCGGTAAGCTTAGATCTAACCCGGCATTAGGTTTGCGTGCAATACGATTATGTTTAAAAGAACCAGGATTGTTTCGCCCTCAATTACGTGCAATATTAAGAGCTTCAGCACATGGACTAGTAAAAATAATGATTCCGATGCTGACTAATATTCAAGAAATGCAACAAGTTTTGAAAATGGTTGAGGACATTAAGATTGACCTAGATAATTGTTCTATTGCTTATGACTCTGACATAGAGATAGGAGGGATGATTGAAGTGCCGGCAGCTGCTATATGCGCTGATATCTTTGCTAAAAAACTCGATTTTATTTCTATAGGCACAAATGATTTAATCCAATATACCATGGCAATAGATCGGGTTAACGACGAAGTAAACTATCTATATGACCCGTTACATCCCGCCGTTTTAAGATTAATAAACACTATTATTAAGGCCGGAAAGAAGGCTAACATTCCTGTCTCGATGTGTGGTGAAATGGCTGGAGAGAAAATATACACAAAATTATTACTAGGTTTGGGACTTAGAGAACTTAGTGTGCATACTGCATCTCTATTAGAGATTAAAAAAATAATAAACAATACCAATATCGACGAATTATCAAGTATAATCAAAAAAGTCCTCAACACCTCATCCGGGGCAGAAGTAAATTTATTGCTTCAACATTTAAATACCAAACAGTCTTCTTAGCATTGAGCGGCAAGCACTGATAGACTCTGATTCATAAGTCTAAAGTAAAATCTCATGGGCGATACTACTCAAAAAAAATCTGAATTATCTACTATAGGTTTATTATATAAGGCTCTAAAAAAGAGTGATATTAAATCTGCGCGCGATATAGTCGACGCACTTCACCCTTCCGAGATTGCAGATGTTATTGAAAGTATGCCGAGTCGCGATCGTGACAGTGTTTGGCAATTAATCGACATTGAGTTTGAAGGTGATGTGTTATCTCATTTACACGATACAGTTCGAGTAGAATTACTCGAACAAATGCATCCAAACGAATTGGTTGATGTGACTAGAAATCTTGATGCTGATGATGTTGTAGACATATTGCAAGATCTCCCTGACGATGTGGCGGATACCGTGCTACATTCAATGGATGAACAAAACCTAAAACGCCTGTCCTCCATTCTGAGCTACCCGGAAGACACAGCCGGTGGCTTGATGAATATTGATGTCGTTTCTGTACGTGCCGAGGTTTCATTGGATGCCGTTGCAAGATATTTACGTTTGCTAGGTACGATACCAGCAAAGACAGATAATTTGATGGTGGTTGATCGTGAAAATCATTATTTAGGAGTATTGCCATTAACAGAATTACTAGTTAGAGAACCGGAATCAACTGTTGGTGCATGGATGGAAGAAGAGGCCTATCTTTCTGCCGATACGCCTAAATCAGATGTGGCAAAACTTTTTGAGCAACGAGATTTAGTTTCTGCAGCTGTAATAGATGATGAAGGGCACTTGCTTGGACGTATTACCATTGATGATGTCGTTGATGTTATTCAGGAAGCGGCTGAACAAGCTGTCAGGAGTATGGCTGGACTGAGCGAAGACGATATGTTTTCTCCAGTGTTTATCACGACTAAACGTCGAGCAATTTGGTTAGGTATAAATCTACTTACTGCATTCCTTGCCTCTTGGGTTATTGGCCGCTTTGAAGAAACTATCCATGAGCTCGTTGCACTTGCTATCCTCATGCCGGTAGTTGCCGGTATGGGTGGTATCGCAGGCAGCCAGACTCTGACCATCACTATACGTGGTATCGCGATTGGGCAGATTGTTAAAACTAACATCAAACCACTACTTATAAAAGAACTAACTGTAGGCATATTAAACGGTATTCTATGGTCATGTGTTGTTGCTACTATAGTTATTTTTTGGTTTGACGATTCATTACTTGGTCTCGTTATTGGCGTATCAATGATTATCAACTTCATCATAGCTGCTCTTGCCGGTGCATCAATACCCTTAGTATTGAAACACTTTGGTATTGACCCAGCAATAGCAGGGGTAGTTATCTTGACAACAGTAACGGATGTTGTGGGATTTATAACTTTTTTAGGACTAGCAACTATTTTCCTCGTTACTTAATATACAGTTGGTGACTATTATGATGCACAGCAAATTAATAATGATGAACCTTAGTTTTATTAAATCTAAAGTAAGTATAGTCGTTGATATAAAGAGCTAACTCGAAAGACTTTTAATTCTTTTGCTGAAAACGATATATCGCAATCTCGCCTAACAAGTTAGGAAACAATTTCATGCTAAGACTACTATGATGTTCATTATCGACTGTTGAACGGTCTAATATTCTAATACTAATTTTAGCACATAATCTTTCAAAATCAGCCAGCGTAAATAAATGTATATTGGGGGTATTATACCATTCGTATGGTAGTGTTTTAGACTTTGGCATGCGACCCGTTAATGCAAGTTGCAAACGATTTTTCCAATGGCCCATATTGGGAAATGTGACAATTGCTTCACGACCAACGCGTGTCATTTCTTTTAGTAATTTGTCGGGATAGTAAATTGCTTGCAGTGTTTGTGTCATGATTACGTAATCGAATGATTCTCTATTGAATTCAGATAAACCTTTATCTAAATCAGTTTGTATGACGTCAACACCTTTATGAATACATTGCACAATATTCTCTTCATTTATTTCAAGGCCATAACCACTCACATGCTGGTTTTTTTGCAAATAAGCCATTAATGTTCCATCACCACAACCTAAATCAAGTACACGTGAATTGGGTTTAATCCATTTGGCGATTAGAGACTGATCAGTTCTTAAGCTCATTAGAGATCAAGTCCTTTTGCAATTCGGTCAAGCGCAGTTTTTATTACTTGATGGTAGCGAGGTATAGGCATTAAAAATGAATCATGCCCTTGTGTTGATTGAATTTCTATATAACTGACACATTTATTAGCTTCAAGCAAAGCACTAACTATTTCCTGTGAACGTTCGGGTGAAAAACGCCAATCACTACTAAAAGAGATAATCATAAATTTTGCAGTCGCGGGCGCCATAGCTTTGGAAAGACTACCCTCAGTATCACCAGCGGGGTCAAAGTAATCGAGTGCTTTGGTTAATAGTAGATAACTATTTGCATCGAATCGATCAACAAATGCTCTGCCTTGGTAACGTAAGTAACTTTCAATTTGAAATTCAGCTTCGTAACCAAATTTTATTTCACCATCACGAAGTTCTCGTCCAAATTTTTCATCGAGAGCATCGTCTGATAAATACGTTATGTGTCCTAGCATTCTAGCTAGCATTAATCCTAGTTCAGGTTTATTGTCACTCTCATAATAATTTCCTTCATTAAAATTTTGATCAGATCTAATCGCCTGGCGAGATACTTCATTAAACGCTATATTTTGTGTAGATAGCTTAGGGGCTGCGGCTATGATAAAAGTATTTTTAACACGATTTGGGTAGGATATTGACCATTCTAAACATTGCATACCACCAAGACTGCCACCAATAATCACCGTCCAGACATCAACACCAAGTTTATCAGCGAGCATGGCCTGAGTTTTAACCCAGTCTTTAACTGTGACTAGTGGAAAGTTCGGACCATAAGAACTACCAGTAACTGGATTTATGGTTAGTGGTCCGGATGATCCGCTACAGCCACCAATATTATTTGGGCTAACAACAAAAAAACGATTAGTATCTATTGTTTTGTTAGGGCCAATAATATTATCCCACCAACCGGGTTTTTTATCCTGAGGGGTATGATATCCAGCAACATGATGGTCACCGCTTAATGCATGACAAATTAATATAGCATTAGAGCATTCTTTATTTAACTTTCCATAGGTTTCATAAACAATATCGAAGCCATGCAATTCACTGCCCGAAGCGAGCGCTAAGGTTCCGCTAAAATGTTTTGTCTTTGGTTCAACCAAGCCGATATCATCAACAGGTCTTGTGCTTTTTTGCATGTTTTTTATAAGGCTTAAATTTGATATTTTTTTTATAAATTATTACATAATAAAAGCTGACATATTAGAGCTAAATCTGAACATGTGCTATCTGATATATCATTAAATAAGATGGTTAGTTAGATTGGCTGATTGATTATCTTATTATCATTTCTATGTTTCGGTCTGTTTATCAATCCTATACCAGGTGGATTAACAATGAGTTGATTAGTTTTTTTATCAACCGGAGGTGCATTTATTTTAAATTTTAGTCTTCCACTGTAAAATCTTATCATGATGATTCTTTGATCCAGTTTGAGCGTGGATGTTTAGCATTAGACACTTCTCATAACATTCATGAAGGCTGATAATGCTAGTAAGACAACCTTACCCCCAAGTCCATAAGCGGTGAAACCAATAATATAATCATGATCTCCATGGTAATAATGGCAACCATTGAAGAAAAATCAAACCCACCTGCTGCAGGAATCAACCGTCTTACAGAATTTAAAATAGGTTCACTTAATTGGTGCATAATGATAGTAATTGGATTATGAGCGCCTGGGTTAATCCAACTGATTACAACTTGTATTATGATAATAAACATATGAACGTAAATGACAATTTTCAATAAATTAGCAATCGTCAGGACAAATAACCCTGATACCACCGGGATGTGACCACTAGTAATCAATGTTAGTATTATAATTTTTAATCCTTGCAGAAAAAATAATAGGATTATTGACGACCAATCAATGCCAAACAAACTCGGGGTCAATCGACGCAATGATTTTATTGGCAGATTAGTTACCTTAACTAGGAATTGAGATAATGGATTATAAAAATCTGCTCTAACCCGAGCTAACAAATAACGTAATAATACTGCCAGAATGTAGAGGTCAAAAACGACCTCTATTAGATATAGAACAGCTTGTGTAAAATAGTTTCCACCCATGCTTTATTCGCCAAATCGTTGTGATAGTTCAATAGCTCGTTGCTTGGCTGCACTCATTGCTTCATGCACAAGTTGTCCAAGATCGCCTTGTTGAAATTTAATTATGGCCTGTTCTGTTGTGCCGCCGGGAGAGGTTACTTGCTTTCGTAATTCTGATAGGTCGTAATGAGATAACGATGCCATCTTTGCGGCCCCTAGGGCAGTCTCAATAGTTAATAAGCTTGCATCTTCATTACTTAGCCCCATCGCTCTTGCTGATTTTTCCATCGATTCCATAAAATAGAAAAAATACGCTGGCCCACTGCCAGATAAAGCTGTCACCGCGTCCATCAGGTCTTCTGAGTCTAACCAGGTTATTGTGCCTACAGAACGCATTATAACTTCAGTGTTATTTTTCTGTATATCAGAGGCATGCTCATTGGCAAATAAAGCGGCAGCGCCTGACTGAATTAAGGCTGGAGTATTTGGCATGACTCGGATAACCGCAATTGGTGTATCTAGCCATTTTGTAAAAGAGGTAAGTCTCACCCCAGCAGCGATAGAGATTAGCATTTTAGAGCTGTTTTTCAATACGATAGCTAGTCCGCTAACGACCTGCCGCATTACTTGTGGTTTAACGGCAAGGACGATTATGTCAGCATTTTCGACCGCTTTTTCGTTACTCTCCAGAGTAGTAACCCCAAATTGAGCCGTTATATCTAGACGTTGCTTGGCATCAGGATCTGTTGCTAAGAGGTGTTCTTTTTTGACTCCATCATTAATTAGGCCGCCAATCAAGCTACGAGACATATTACCGCAGCCGATCAATGTTATGTTGCAATCTTTCATTTAACTAGACCAGTTTTATGTTTGTGTTTTTATTATGCCAGTTTATCAACTTGTGTGTGTTTTTACATTTCGTGGTCCGAATAAAGCGGTACCAATACGGACAATCGTTGCGCCCTCTGCGATAGCCGCCGTCATATCTTCACTTGTCCCGATAGACAATGTGTCTATTTCAGGTCTAGAGATTTTCAATTCTTGTAATTTTTGCTTCAAGATCGAAAAGGGAACTCTTTGTTTATTAAAGTTATTTACCGGCGCAGGCAATGACATCAAACCGCGAACCTTTAACCGTTTAAATTGTTCAAGTTCTTCGATAAATCCATCTACATCATCTAGCATGATTCCTGACTTGCTATTTTCGTAACTTATATTGACTTGAACGCATACGTTGAGTGGATCCAGGTTCTCAGGTCTTTGTTCATTCAAAAGCCGTGCGATCTTTATTCTGTCTATGGTATGCACCCAGTCGAAATGATTGGTAATCTGCCTAGTTTTATTAGATTGGATTGGTCCTATGAAATGCCAAACTAGCTTTGGATTGTTAATAGCTTCAATCTTTGCCACTGCTTCTTGACAGTAATTCTCACCAAAATGTAACTGACCTTGATTAATAGCAGTAATAATGGTTTCAACGCTTCGAGTTTTACTAACAGCAAGCAAGGAAACAGATGATTTTCGACGTTTAAATCGCTTTTCTGTTACGCTTATTTTCTTACGTATATGGTCAATATTTTCGATTATGCTCATAAATAAAAATGTTATTACAGTGGTCTATAATTTAAAATGACAGTAAGATTGATTATGCATCTGTTTTGGAATGATAATATTTATATATATAATTTTGTCCAGTTTGCATTTAATAAAATTAAAAATAATATTGCAACATGCTTGGTCAAGTATGTCATTACCTATTGGGAGGTATAAATGCAGATTGGTGAACTCTTAGCCTTCGGTGTAAAAAATGGTAGTTCGGATCTGCATTTGTCAGCAGGAGAGCCTCCAATGATACGAGTTGATGGTGATATGCGCCGCATCAACGTCCCAACCATGGAACATAAAGATGTGCATGACATGGTCTACGACATAATGAATGATAAACAGCGTAAAGACTATGAAGAATTCCTGGAATGTGACTTTTCATTTGAAATACCTAAATTGGCACGTTTTCGTGTTAATGCTTTCAATCAAAATCGTGGTTCAGGAGCTGTATTTCGTACTATTCCTTCAGAAATTATGTCGTTAGAGCAGCTTAATGCCCCAAAAATATTCGAACAAATTTCAGATACACCACGCGGAGTTGTTCTGGTGACAGGTCCAACAGGTTCGGGTAAATCTACTACTCTGGCGGCAATGGTGAACCATAAAAATGAAACAGAATATGGACATATTCTAACAGTTGAAGACCCCATAGAATTTGTACATGTTAGTAAAAAATGTCTTATAAATCAGAGAGAAGTGCATCGCGATACATTAGGATTTAATGAAGCATTGCGTTCAGCATTACGTGAAGATCCCGATGTTATACTTGTTGGTGAAATGCGTGATCTGGAAACAATTAGACTGGCTTTGTCAGCTGCTGAAACAGGCCACTTGGTATTTGGTACTT
Organism: Thiotrichaceae bacterium UBA7359; assembly: GCA_905182825.1. Taxonomy (GTDB): domain Bacteria; phylum Pseudomonadota; class Gammaproteobacteria; order Eutrophobiales; family Eutrophobiaceae; genus UBA7359. Next base: position 7,361 of record CAJJDJ010000052.1, on the reverse strand, counting down.
TACATACCAGCTCTGCTGCAAAGACTATTGACCGTATTGTAGATGTATTTCCTGCAGCCGAAAAAGATATGATTCGTGCGATGTTGTCAGAATCATTGAAATCTGTTATCTCGCAAACTTTGTTGAAAAAAGCAGGGGGAGGCCGCGTTGCCGCACATGAAATAATGATGGGTACTCCGGCTATTCGTAATTTGATCCGTGAAAATAAAATCGCGCAGATGTATTCTGCTATACAAACAGGACAAGCACTTGGTATGCAGACACTAGATCAAGACCTGAAAAGACTAATGGATAAAAATGTGGTGACACGTCAAGAAGCTTTATCGAAATGTGCGAATAAAGATAACTTCTAACTTTAATTATTAACTAATTCCCGATTCAGGAGAAGACGAGTGGAAAGAGAACAGGCGATAAAGTTCATGCGCGATCTTCTTAAACTAATGATTGAGAAGGGGGGGTCTGATTTATTTATTACCGTTGGTTTCCCTCCAGCCATGAAGATTCATGGGAAGATGACTCCAGTATCTAAAACCGAACTCTCCCCTGAAAATGTTAGAGCATTGGTTTATTCCGTAATGAATGACAAACAATTGAAGGAATATGAGGCGACAAAAGAATGTAATTTTGCTGTAGCACCATCTGGTATCGGGAGATTTCGTGCTAATGCGTTTATTCAGCAGAGCTTCTGTGGTTTGGTTATGCGTGTGATCGAAACTGAGGTGCCAAATTTGGAAAAGCTTGGCTTACCAGAAGTATTGAAAGATGTGGTGATGAGCAAGAACGGTTTGGTCATTATGGTTGGCGGGACTGGTTCTGGTAAATCGACATCATTAGCAGCGATGCTTGATTATCGAAATGCGAATACTCATGGTCATATTATTACGATTGAGGATCCTATCGAGTACGTTCATCCCCATAAGAATTGCATCATTATGCAGCGTGAAGTGGGTGTGGATTGTGACGATTGGGAAATAGCATTAAAAAATACTCTACGTCAGGCTCCTGATGTGATTCTACTCGGTGAAATACGAGATAAAGAAACTATGGAATTTGGTATCGCTTTTGCGGAAACAGGACACTTGGCTATGGCGACTTTACATGCAAATAGCTCTAACCAGGCGTTAGATCGTATCATCAATTTTTTCTCTGAAGAGCGTAAAATGCAATTATTGATGGATTTGTCTCTCAATTTGAAAGCGGTTATATCACAACGCTTATTAAAAACAGTTGATGGCAAGGGACGTGCTGCGGCGATCGAAATTCTACTCAATTCGCCCTTGATTTCAGATTTGATTCTTAAGGGAGATGTACATGAAATTAAGAATGTTATGTCCAAATCAAACGAGTTAGGAATGAAAACTTTTGATCAAGCGTTATTTGATTTATTTGAAGCGGATAAGATTACATTTGAAGATGCTTTACGTTCTGCTGATTCAATGAATGAATTACGTCTAAGAATTAAGTTGGAAGGAAAAGCAGCAAAAGGAGAAGATGCCTTAGAAGGACTCGATCACCTTAGTCTGAAAGAAACAGATGATGAATCTAGTATGATCTGATCATTTGATAGATTGTTGAACATAGAACCATAAAAGATAACGTTAGTATCTTATGAATATAACACCCTATTTGAAATTGATGGTTGAAAAAAGTGGGTCTGATCTTTTTATCACCACCGATTCCCCAGTTAAAATAAAAATAGAAGGTAAAAATACTTCTGTTGGCAAAACTATATTAACAGGTGACCAAACAAAGGCTGCTGCCTATAGCATCATGGACGAGAAGAAAATTTCTGAATTTGAAGAAAAGATGGAATGTGATTTTGCAATTTCAATAGCTAACAAGTCACGTTTTCGAGTGAATGTCTTTCGTCAACGCGGTGAGGTTGCTATGGTTCTGCGACTTATTCCAAATAAAATTCCGATTCTATCGGAACTTGGAGTTCCTAAGATTTTAAACGACTTAATTATGAACAAGCGTGGACTCATTCTAATGGTCGGTGCAACTGGTTCGGGCAAGTCAACGACTATGGCGGCAATGATTAATCACCGAAATGAGAATAAGACGGATCATATACTGACGATTGAAGAGCCGATTGAATTTTATCACCCGAATCTTAGGGGAATTGTTAGTCAACGCGAAGTAGGCGCTGATACACGTTCATATGCGAGTGCATTAAAAGCGTCTTTGCGTGAAGCTCCAGATGTCATTCTGATTGGCGAGATTCGAGATCGTGAGACGATGGAGGCCGCATTAGAGCTAGCTAATAATGGACACTTAGCAGTATCTACATTACATGCAAACAATGCCAACCAAGCTATGGAACGCGTAATTAACATGTTTCCACATGAGGCACATAAGCAGCTTTTTATGGACCTTTCTATGAATATTCGAGCAGTTGTTTCTCAACGGTTGGTAAGGGGAGTTGATGGAAAAAGATGTGCGGCAATTGAGATCTTGATTAATACTCCTCATATTCAGGAATTGATACTTAAGGGTAATGTCGATGAATTAAAAGTAGCTATGAACGAGAGTGGACAACGTGGAATGCAGACTTTTGACGTGGCATTGCATGATTTGTACAAAGAAGGACGCATAGAATTGGAAGAGGCATTAAATAATGCTGATTCAAGAACTGACCTCGAAAACAGAATTGGTTTTGGTTAAAAAGTATAAAAAAGAGAAATATTCTTTTTTATTGTAATTCAAACTAAACAATTTCTTGTAAGTTAATAGTTAGGTTAATTCTTTCAACATATCATTTCATTAGTTTTACACTCTAATTAGTTTGCAAAATGAAATCTTATACAGTTTTTTTTCGTGTTATTGATGACTCTCATTAAGTGAAAATTGCAAAAATAAAAAAATGAGATGAACAGCAGAAAAATTGGGGTTTTTTACTTAAACATATTCTTTTTTCAAAAAGCCCGGGTGAACCGGGCTTAATGTATATTACGGTTGTAAATAAACTATAGGTTGCCTTCATTTTCAGAAAGATAAGCAGCAACACCTTCAGGACTTGCTTTCATGCCTGCATCACCTTTATTCCAGCCTGCAGGACAGACCTCACCATGCTCTTCATGGAACAGTAACGAGTCAACCATACGAATCATTTCATCAACGTCACGCCCTAGAGGCAAATCATTAACAACTTGATGTCTTACTATACCTTTCGTGTCAATTAGGAATGATCCCCGATAAGCAACCGCTCCATCAGATGTTTCAACGTCATACTCTTTACAGATAGCATGCGTAAGGTCAGCAATCAACGGGTAGTTAACGTCACCTATACCACCCTTATTTACAGGAGTATTACGCCATGCATTGTGAGTGAAATGAGAATCAATAGAAATACCTATAACCTGAGTATTACGTTTTTCAAACTGGGGGACACGTTTACTAAAGGCGATTAATTCAGACGGACATACAAAGGTGAAATCCAAAGGGTAAAAAAATACAACAGCATTCTTTCCTTTGATTTGTTTTTTTAAATTAAATTCATCAACAATGGTACCATCAGCTAAAACAGCAGGGGCGGTGAAATCAGGCGCTTCGCGGCCAACTAATACAGACATTAATATTACTCCTTAAAGATGTTTATGGGTTTTATAGAGTTACAGCTGGAGATGCGTATTTAAAAATAATATTTCTCTATACGGCTCATGCTAAATAACGAAACGCATTATTACAGAAATTGACTATTATTAGAATAGGTCTAAAGTTCTAAATAAGTTATTTTTATTGCTTTTAATTGTCCTATACAAATTTTAATGTTGTAAAAAGGACTTATCTTAATTGACTATTTTTGCTGCCACGTCGATTGATTCCGGAGAATGCAACTTTTTCTTTATCAAGCTCAGATTGGCAATCAACACAAAATCGAACACCAGTAATAGCTTTTCGACGAGCTTGTGGTATCTTAGAATCACACCCTTCACAATGTTTTAAGCTTTCGCCGACAGGAATTTCACTTCGTGCTTGCTTGATCGCATCTTTGATGCTTGCATCGATCTGTTCTTGAACGGCCCCTTCAGGAGCCCAACCAGATGCCATTTTTTATTCCTATATTAAATTATAATTTTGTAATTACGATGTTGAAAGTAAGTGAAATTTGATTTTTTTGCAAGTTATGGCTGACTCTATTTTAGAATTTGAAGAATATAGTGAAATAAACACGATGTTTCATAATTTACCTAGATGACTCTGTAAGCTATTTTTTAGATATAGCATTGTCGATTTTAACCATATTTGATCAATTCATTGAGTGTGATTTATGGAATATATTGGTCGAAAAATTCACACACGTTTTGCTTGATTATCATATATTTTTAATCGGAGCTGACAACCCGATATAATTTTTGTCTACTATTAGAATACTTTTTTTCAAATGGGCTCATAAAATATTTTACTTTAATGCTGTCGAGTGAAGTTTTTTTTTGGGTTATTATTTCTAATGCTTGCTTAAACTCTTCTGCATAAATTTGCCAATTTGTTCTCAACTCAATTTGATCACATAGACCAATCATTTCCGGAAAGATAGGATGCCCATGCCAACGTCGTTTTAGTTGATTTTTTTTTGGCCATGGGTTTGGATAAAGTATGTAATGCTTTTTGATAGTCCATTTTGATTGTTTAATCATTCTCCAGATATCAATGACATCGGCTCTCATTAAAATTAAATTATCTTTATGATAAAAGTTATCACGCTCTATAAATTTATCAAGACGTTTTTCTGATTTATCGATACCGACTATTATTATATCAGTATTTTTTTTAGACAATATATGACTGCTCTCACCTGTACCACAGCCGGAATCAAGTATTATCGGCAAGTTTAAATTATTTATTACTTGATTAGCTTTATGAAAGATTCCTTTACTAAATGGCCGATAAGGTTTTCTGAAAGGATTGACGAGATATTTTTCTATACCACTCTCTAAATCTTTATGAACACCAGACTGATTGCTGACAACCATATTTGATTTTATGGGCATGGTTCGTGATCATGTTTCCTGAAATTGTATGACAGTCTCTGCTTCGAATACTGGACCATCTACGCAGACGCGTTTCATTGCTGGGCCTTCATCAGTTTTTATGAGTACGGTACAACCTGCGCAACCACCAACAGCACATGCCATATATTCTTCTAAGGATACCTGACATGATACATTATATTTTTTTGCTAGTTGTGCGACTGCTTTTAACATCGGTGTTGGTCCACAAGTGAATATTTCAACTTCTTTGCGTTGGTCTTCATCAAGTTTATCTAACCAATAGCGCGACAAATCTGTGACGTACCCATTAAAACAACCAGGATAATCTTGCAGGCTGCTTAAACGTGAAGGTATGCCCCAGTCGTCTAATAGTGGCATTGCTGCGATAACGTCAGATGGAATTTCCTTCACTATGATCTGTGATGGACGACTCTTAAACGGGAAGGGAATTTCAGAACCCATAATGACCAATGGACTAATTTTTGTTGCCGTCCTCTTCATATGTTCCGCTAAGAACACAATTGGTGGAATACCGACACCACCGCCAATTAGCAAGGGTCGTTTTTTGTAGCCTTTCATTTTGAATGGTTGGCCTATAGGTCCAATCAAATCTATCTTATCACCAACCCTTCTTCTCGATAATAAACTAGTTCCTTGACCATGTGCTTTATAAAGCACATCGATAGTTTTACTCCTGGGATTGCTACGCATAATCGACATTGGGCGTCGCATATACAAGGACGGGTCGCATTGCATATGAATAAAGTGCCCAGGCTTAGCATGTGCTGCTGTCTCCGGTGCATGGAGGCGCATATGATATTGACCGCCAGCATATTCTTCTTGTGACAATAGTTCTGCTTGCTCTACATAAAGGGTATTGCGTGTTAATGGATGTACCATATTTAGTCCCTCTGATAGACGAGATTACCGTTATAAATAGTATGGGTAATCTGTCCAGGTAACTCCCATCCTTTGAATGGCGTATTTTTTCCGGCACTCAGTAAAGAATTTTTATCAACACTATTGCTTGAACTTAAATCAAGGATGCATATGTCTGCGTCACTCCCTACAGCTAGTGTGCCTTTATCAATGCCTAAGATATTTGCTGGTTGCGAGCTTAATACTGCGATAGCTTGTATCAGACTTATTTCTTTTCGATTAACCAAATGCAGCATCAGTGGTAATAAATGTTCAATTGTTGAGGCCCCTGCCTCTGTTTGACTAAATGGTGCTGCTTTAGCATCGGCGTCATGTGGTTGGTGATCAGAACACACCGCGGCAATAACACCATTGTTAATGCCATCTATTAAGCCTTTTCGATCTCGTTCGTTACGTAACGGTGGCTGTAAGTGACAATCGCTGTCGTAATCCGCGATATCCATTTCTGTTAAATGAAGATTGCAAATCGCAACATCAGCGGAAACAGGCAGACCTTGTTTTTGTGCTGCTGCAATCATTGAAACACTTCGTGCACTTGATATTCTACAAAAGTGAGTTTTTACTTGTGTTTGTTCAACCAATAATATGGCACGGCTAAGTGCGACTGTTTCAGTGGTTTCAGATATGCCAGGAAGACCAAGTCGAGTACTGATAGAGCCTTCATGTACAACACCTTTATTTTTTAAAGAGTAGTCTTCAGCAAAAAAGAAAACAGTTAATCCACAACTATGTGCGTATTCGAATGCACGTCTTAATACTTCTGTATTTTCAATTGGTGCGAGACCATTACTGACTGCTATGCAACCGGCTCGCTTTAGAGTATCCATTTCGGCTAGATGTTCACCTTTTAAACCAAGTGTCAATGCGGCAAAAGGATATACATTTGTTCTATTGGTCTCTCGTGCGCGTTGGTGAATTAAATCGACAACTGCGATAGCATCTATAATAGGGTTAGTGTCAGGCGGACAACAAATTGAAGTGATACCATTGCTATTGGCCGCTTTACATTCAGATTGAAATGTCGCTTTGTATGCGAAGCCTGGTTCACGTAAACGAGCGCAGAGATCGACCAGTCCTGGTAATATGATCTTATCTTTAGCGTCGATTTGAAGATCACTTTCAAAACCATCGGGTTTCTTTTTGATACTGACAATTTTTCCACCGTCGATAAAAAGATCTTGCTCACTATCTAATTTGCTAGCTGGGTCTAGGATTCTTCCTCTTTCAATAGTTAGACGCATTATGAGTCCCTCGGGCTACGACCCATGATCATTGCCATAACTGCCATACGCACAGCTATCCCATGACTGACTTGTTGTAAGATCACAGAATGTTTGCCATCGGCGACATCGGAAGCTATTTCTACACCTCGATTAATTGGACCAGGATGCATGACGATGACATCAGGTTTTGCTTTTTTTAATCGTTGGT
>CAJJDJ010000051.1 GCA_905182825.1 Thiotrichaceae bacterium UBA7359 | reverse complement strand
TATTCTGATGATTTGTTAATGATTATGCGTGTGTATTTTGAAAAGCCACGCACAACGGTTGGTTGGAAAGGGCTTATCAATGACCCTGATCTTGATGATAGTTTTAATATTAATAAAGGCCTTCGCGTTGCCCGACAACTGTTACTCGACTTGAATCATATTGGTGTTCCTGCTGGCACAGAGTTTCTTGATTTGATTACCCCTCAATATGTCACTGATTTAATTAGTTGGGGTGCTATCGGCGCTAGAACAACAGAAAGCCAATGTCATCGAGAGCTTTCTTCAGGACTATCTTGTCCAGTAGGTTTTAAAAACGGAACTAACGGAACAACCAAGATTGCAGTAGACGCGATTGGATCGGCAATACGGCCACATAATTTTTTATCACTTAGAAAAGAGGGCAATGCTGCTATATTCTCAACAACGGGGAACCCTGATTGTCATATTATTCTCCGTGGTGGCAAGGAGCCTAACTATGATGCGGATAGTATTAACAAGGTATCAAAAGAACTTGAAACGGCAAATCTTCCGGCAAATATAATGATTGATCTAAGTCATGCTAATAGTCGAAAAAAATATGATGCCCAAACACAAGTAGGGGAAGATGTCGCTAAACAAATCTCTGGTGGCGATGCACGTATTATTGGCACTATGATTGAGAGTCATTTGGTCGCAGGTAGACAAGATGTTACACCAAATAAAGAACTTGTTTATGGACAAAGCATCACTGATGCCTGCCTCGGTTGGGAGAATAGTACTAAGTTAATCGAAACTTTAGCGGTTGCTAGTAAAAATCGTCGAAATAGTTAGTTCACTATTTTTTAGATTATTTACTACTTAGAATTTGTTTTAAAACTACTGAAAAAAAATAAGCACAACAAGCGGTTAATACAATAACAGAGCCAGTAGGTAGATCAGGACCAAAAGATATAGCTACACCTGTGACACTTATTAAAGCACATATTACCGCAGACAATAAAAACATTTTGTGTAATGAAGTTACGTATTGATTTGCTATAGCGGCAGGTAATGTTAATAACGCTATCACCATGATCAGGCCCACAAGCTGGATCAATATGACAATTGTTATAGAAATTAGACACAGTAACAATATATAGAATAATTCTGTATTTATTCCGCGTAAACGGGCAAATTCTTCATCAAAAACACTTACTAAGAAGTGTTTGTAATAAACGAAAACAAAAACTATCACGATCATGTCTAACAAAAGCATCAACCACAAATCACTATTTGTTATCAATAATATATTGCCAAACAGATAACTCATCAAATCTACATTATACCCAGGTGTTCTCGACAAAAATAAAATTCCAATCGCCATTCCGGCAGACCAAAATGCTGCGATTAATACATCTTCATGTTCTTTCCAACGTAAATTAATCCAACCAATCATAATGCTTGAAACCAATGCCGCAATGATCGCGCCCATTATTGGCGAAGCATTATAGAAATACGCCATACCCATCCCAGCTAAGACAGAATGCGCTATACCACCTGTTAAAAAACTAATTTTTTTTACAACGACATAAGTGCCAATAACACCACAACCAATACTGGCTAGCAAACACGCAAAAATAGCATTTTGTAAAAAAGTATATTCTATTAATGCTGCTATAAACTCATTCATAATTTAATGATTATGATGGATCATCTTTACTGGCACATCGTATAATTCTTCTATCATCTTCCCGCTAATTGATTCTGTACTATGGCAAACGAGTGTCTTATTCAAACAAGCAACTCGATCAACATAACTGGAGATAAATGCTATGTCATGTGATACAACGATAATAGTCATATGCTCACTATAATTCTTGAGTAATGAAAAAATATCTTCTTCGATCCGCATGTCTACATTGGAGGTCGGTTCATCTAATATTAATATTTCTGGTTGGCATACTAACTCACGTGCGATTAAAACGCGTTGTAGTTGACCGCCAGATAATTCTCCAATCTTTCGTTTTTCTATATCTTGAATCTCCAATTTTTGCATAGCCTGTTTTGCTAGTTCAATTTCTTTTTTACTATAATGAAAAAATTTTGATGAAGTGGCAATATGTCCCATCATTACAACTTCGCCAACAGTAATAGGAAAGTCTCTAGGGAATGTACTATGTTGTGAAACATAACCTATATTATTTATTAGAGCTTTACCGTCGTATTTAAATTTCGAGATGACTCCTTTATTTGGTTTTAATAAGCCAAGGATTAACTTTAGCAATGTACTTTTGCCACCTGCATTGGGACCAATGATGCCAATAAACTCATCTTCATAGATCTTGAATGAAATATTCTCCAACACAGAAACTGCGCCGTAATTAAAACTAACATTATCGACATCTATAACAACGTTATTCACGTGCCAATCCTTTCACTATGCTGTCAGTAACTATATTCATATTTTCGATATAATTAAGCGCAAGTGGGTCCAAAACAATAATCTCTGCATTTAATTCATTTGCAATAACTTTTGCGGCTCTATCATTAAATTGTGGCTGTACAAATATTGCCTCAACATTATTATGTTTTGCCATCTTAATTAATTTCACTAATGATCTTGCTTGTATTTCTTTACCTTCCTGCTCCATTGATACTTGTGTGAAACCGTACTCATGAGAGAAATGACCCCATGATGGATGTGACACAATTAAGATCCTATCTTTTAAGTTTCTAATTTTATCTTTTATATTTTTATCTAATTCAAGAATTTTTTCTTTGAATTTTTTTTCCATTGCTATGTATGTATCTATATTTTTTTCATCAACCTTAATTAAATATGTTTTTATTAATTCAGCAATCTTGATGACATTTTTTGGACTAGTCCAAACATGTGGGTCATGATTTATATCATGAGAATGGCCTTCTGTTTGCAAATCTGAGATTAACTCACAACATCCAACAATTATTAAATTCTTGTTATTCAATTTTATCTTATCTATCCATGCGGATTCAAAAGGGACTCCAATCCTGAAATAAACATCTGCTTTATATAAAGCTGCCATTTGTTGAGGTGTCGGCTCATATGTCGCTGGGTTTTGCCCGGGCCCAACCATCACGTGCACATCTACTAGATCATTACCGATCTGACGAACAAAATATTGCTGTGGCAAGATACTTACAAATATACTAATTTTATTTTCTGCATGGGCATTTGACAACGAGAAACATTGCAAAAAAAATAATACTAAGAGACCTTTTATAAAATTAAACATAAATTATTCTTTCAACCCTCGGCATTCTTGACAATATCCTTTTATTTCGACCATTTCGTCATTAATCTCAAAACCAAAACGTTTTGCTTTTTTTTGTAATAAATGTCGAATTTCACCATCATCAAGTTCAGCGACAAAACTACAATCATGACAAATAAAAAATTGGCCTTTATGAATGTTTTTAGGGTCACTACATCCGACATAAGCATTTAGCGATTCTATTTTGTGGACTAGACCTTCATCTTGTAAAAACTCCAACGCACGATATACAGTCGGCGGCGCTGATGATGACTTTGACTGTTTCAATTTATCAAGTATGTCATAAGCTTTTACTGGCTCATGATCTTGCCAAATTAATTCAAGCACACGCTGTCTTATTGGTGTCAGGCGTATGCCAACAGCATCACAATGATTTTTTGCTGCGACTATTGCCGCTCGCAAGCAATCCTGATGCTTATGTGAAGCCGGTTTAAATGGGCTTATTACTTTATTCTTACTCAAAACTTTTTATTCACTTAATTGACTCATGTAATGTTATGTTATAATATAACATCTAGAATCATAAATAAAGTCAACCGTGCTAAACAACCTAACCATAAAATCACTGATTTTTTGTATATTACTGTCTCAAATGGTGACAGTTACGCATGCTTTCGAGCACGACTCACTAGATCATGAAAACGAGCAATGTTTTATTTGTCTTCAAAATGCAGACCAACAAGAAGTACTTTTTAGCCCGTCTGCATTTAAAGAGATAAATAAGACTCATTTTGAAAGAATCTATTATCAAAGTCAGTCTATCTGCTCTAGTAGTTTTTACTTATTCAAAAACAGAGGCCCCCCCCCTGTACTTCTTTAGTAACTAAGAAATATTTTGACTGGCACGTGATTTAACGAGCCAACTTTTTTTATTATTGAGGTTTAAGTAAAATGAACTTAATTGTTATAACCGCTATTGCACTATTCGCATCACAACTAGTCTATTCTGAAGAAATTTCTGATCTAGACGACATTGAAGTCACAGCTCGACCTATTGGTCTGCAAAGTATGGAGCATATGTCTCTGCCCATCTCCATAATCAAGGATGAAGAACTAGCTAAGAAACAGTCAACCACTATTGGTGAAACACTCTCCAACATCCCTGGTGTCACAACTAATCGCTTTAGTCCACTCGCTAGTCGACCCGTCATTCGTGGGCTAGGCGGTTCACGTGTGAAAATATTAGAGAACGGCGTTGGATCAATGGATGTTTCAACGATTAGTGTTGATCATGCTGTCACCGTTGATTCTATTAATGCTTCTCAAGTAGAAATCTTCCGTGGTCCAACTACTTTGCTTTACGGTAGCGAAGCTTCCGGTGGTCTAATCAATGTCGTAACAAATAGGATCCCGGAATATGTACCAGAATCATTCCGTGTGAGTACTATTACGAGTCTTAATTCGAACTCTCTAGAGAAGCTTCTTTCCATGAGTGCGGAAGGTGGTCATGAAAAAATGGCTTTTCACATTGATGGAACGCATCGTGATGCAAAAAATTACTCTGCTAACAATGGTCAGATTATTAATAGTTTTTACGATTCAAAGAATATTAACTTAGGTACTTCATTTATCGATGACTGGGGTCACATTGGTATTTCTTATGGGCGCTTTGACTCAACTCACGGCGTTCCGATAAACCCAGATGAAACAGATGAACTGCCTTTTATTGATGCAGAACAAGATCGAACAACGTTAACAGGTCAAATTAATAATCCGTTTAACCACATAAAAGCTATCAATCTACAATTGGGTTATAACGATTACCAACATACTGAGTTTGAGGCTCCAGGTGAAGCAGGTACTGTATTTGATAATGAACAGTTTGATAGCAGGATTGAAATAGCACACGCACAAATCGGACCATTCAATGGTGTCATTGGTGCACAATATGGCTATCGCGATCTGGCTGCAGTCGGAGAGGAAGCCTTCCTACCCAAAACGAATACTGAAACAACTGCGGTTTTTATTTTAGAGGATGTAGATATTACTGATGATTTACATTTTGAAGTTGGTGGACGTTATGAATATCAAGAAAGTGTTCCTGATAATGCCGCGACAGTTAGTAACGATATGTATAGCATCTCTACCGGTATTCATTATCATTTTACCGAAGAGAATGCATTGAGTATGAATATTAGTCGTGGCCAACGTGCTCCGGCTGCCGAAGAATTGTTCGCCAATGGTCCGCACGTAGCAACCGGTACTTTTGAGATAGGGCAGTCAGATATGGATATTGAAACAGCAAACAGTTTCGACATTTCACTAGCCCAAGAAAAAGGTATAGTTCAATGGAAACTCAGTCTATTTTTAAACTACATTGAAGACTTTATCTTTCTACAAAACCTAGATAGAAACAACGATGGTGTCGCGGATGAGGTAGGTGAGGATGGAACTGGAGACGGTGAATTCTTATTAGTCGAATTTCAACAAGATAACACTGTATTCTATGGCTTTGAAGTAGCAACCTCTATCAACTTATACTCAGGTAATAGAGGTATTCTGAATTTTAATTTATTCGGCGATTATGTTCGTGCTGAACGCGAGAATGGAGATAACATAGACCGCATTTCACCTCCACGAATCGGTGGAAGTATAGATTATCAGTATAATAAATTTACTGCCGGTTTAGAGCTAACAAGCTATCTTGCACAAAATGATAATGGAGCATTGGAAACGGATACCGACGGTTATTCTGTGTTAAACCTGAATGCAAATTATAATATTATTGACGGCGAACAGAGTTTAGGTCTTTTCGCCAAAGCTACAAACCTGTTTGACGAAGATGGGCGTTTACATACTTCGTTTATAAAAGACCGTGCGCCTATTATGGGAAGGGCTGTTATGGTTGGTTTACGAGTCAGTTTTTAATATGATGGCGTGAGTTACAATGGTGATGTAAAGTACCTTGGTGAATATAAGAACAGAAAATCAACAGCCTTTCGATCAAGTTCTTGATGCAAAGGGTCTGAATTGTCCCTTACCTATTCTGAAAACCAAGGTACTTTTAAATAAAATGAATGCTGGTGAAATTCTTTTTGTTGAAGCAACCGATCCCCATTCACAAGTCGATTTTGAGGCATATTGCGCACGAACAGATCATAAGATCATAAATTATAAACTTTCTAAAGGTGTTTATAGTTTCACTATTAAGCGTGCGGAACATCCAAAAAAAATCTAAAACATATGCCCATTTTAAATTAGGCCTTTTTTTATATAATCCGTAAAAATTATTAATATACAAAACATCGTAAATACATCGAGTCAATCTGCTATTTATGATTTTTTCTTGAAAAAATAATTGATGAACTTAAAATTATT